>JBMZDF010000041.1:0-21098 GCA_049614105.1 Promineifilaceae bacterium (SeqCode) | reverse complement strand
TGTCAGCGGGCGCATCAATCATATTTGATGCTGACGATGACAACATCCCTTATGAAGCGTTTCTTGTGGGATCCTTCCAGCACACTGTCTCCTTAATACCAAACACCTTATTTTTCAACGCCTATAGACATTTCACGGATAAATTTATTTGGCCTCGCGGTTTTCCCTTGGATCTTGTTCGGGATAAAACAGCGTACGCTTTACAAGAAACGGAACAACGCGAAGTAGGTATTTGGCAATATGTCGCCGATCTCGATCCTGATGTCGATGCCATCTATCGTTTGCTGTTTGATGAGCCTGTGACATTTGAACGTTCAGAACCATTCGTTCTGCCAACCAACGTTTACTGTCCGATCAACTCGCAGAGCACCGCGTGGCAGCCAAAAGCGTTCCCATTCTTGTATCTGCCAATCAGCGTTTCGTTTCGCTTCACAGACATTCTGCGTGGTTATGTTGCCCAGAGATTACTTTGGGAACAGGGGTTGCAGGTCGGATTTGGCCCTGCTCAAGCCTACCAAGAGCGGAATCCACATAATCTGTTTGCAGATCTGGAAGATGAAGTGCCTGTCTACCTAAACGCACATAAACTAGTTTCGATTTTGGACAGCTTGACCCTTTCTGGTAAAGGGTTGGCGGATCTTAGAACGGTTTATGAGGCACTTTATGAGAATGATATTGTGCAAGCCCACGAGTTAGCATCTGTGGACGCTTGGATAGCAGATTGTCGAGACATTCTATAGCCCAATTATGAGAACACCTAAATTATCTATCATTACTTGGGATGGAGGATTCCGAGAGTCGTTTCATCTTGTTGATTTTGTTTTGAGTCAGGAAGTGGATTCGGCCGAATTTGAGTTCATCTGGTCCGACTATTATGGGAAATTCTCCCCTGAACTCAAAGCCAAACTCGCAAGCGCAACGAACTGCCATACCAACTCTGTAGATGGTCACGGCCAATGGCATGTTGGACAAATTCTCAACAGCGGCGCCCAAGCGGCAAAATCAGACTTACTTCTGTTTCTGGACGGCGATGTTGCGTTTTCCCCTACGTTCATTACCGAATTAATCGAAACGTATAAACAGATGCCAACTGACTTGGCCGTCTACTTTTTACGCTACGATGAGCTAAAAGCCTCGCATACGGACAAAAGCAAGCAAGACATCGCATACCTTCAACAAGTGTGTCAGCTATTTAACCCCGAAAACTGTGGCGCAGGCTTGTTGATTACACGCGCTTTATTTGAGCAAGTTTGTGGTTACGAAACCCATTCCATATTTGAAGGCCCGGGCTGGATTCATAAGGATATGTACACTCGCTTAATTAATTCGGGCGCGGCCGTAAAATGGGAGCCAACCCAATATCTTTATCACCCATGGCATCCAGGGACGTTGCCCACGCCGTTTACCTACAAACAGCAAGCGCAGTCCCATGTCTTGCAAGCTCGCCGTTTGCAACGCAGCAAGCTCGCTTCTGATGTAGAAGTAACCTCGCTGCTCGAAAGTTTTTCTCCCCCCAAACGGATGCAGTTCCTGTGGTTTCGTCGGCAGCTACGCGCTTCGATACGACGGCGGTTTCGTGGTTGATACGCAATGAAATCAACAATTATTTTAGGGTCGGGTCGCAGCGGAACAAGTTTAACAGCAGGGTTTCTCCATCAATCGGGGTACTTTATGGGGGAACGGCTCTATGATCCACATCCTGCTAACCCACTTGGGTTTTTTGAAGATCAAACAATCAATCGAATCAATGAACGATTGCTTGCCCAAGTCATGCCCTATTCAATTCGAGTACCCGTTTGGGGTGCTCGTCTGCCAATTGGAAAACCGGGGCTTGATCAGCGTTGGTTAGCTGAACTGCCGTCGCATGTTCAGATAAACGCAACACGCGAAAGTCGCAGGAAGATTCCGGGGCTAGTTGCACAAGCCCCCTTCTGTTTCAAAGATCCACGATTTTGTTATACGTTGCCTGTTTGGGAACCTTATCTAGGAGATGCTGTCATCGTTTGTGTCTTTCGACACCCATCCTTAACGATTCAAAGTATTTTGCGAGAGTGTCAACGGCAAAAATACCTTCGTTCGTTACGTTTCACATGGGAACGTGGACTTAACGTTTGGGACTTAATGTATCGTAGGGTGTTGAGGCTGTATGAACAATCATCTCGTCAGTGGGTTTTTCTAGAGTTTGAACAGTTTCACACGGGTAAAGCTGCTCAAATTCTATCAACTGCGTTAGATGTGGCGGTGGATAGTACGTTTTTTCGGCCGAATCTCAATCGAACTGTGACAAAACAGATTGTGCCAGAATCAATTGAGGCTCTTTATCTGACATTACGTCAACTTAGCCAAAACTCGCATTCACAGTTTTCTTTCCCACAATAAGACCACACGTTTCCTATTAATCATGCATAGCTAAAGCGTAAAACGAATAATGCTGCTGTGCCACAAAGTCGTTAAATCTTCTTCAAGGATTGTGTACCCAGCGTCTAACACCATCTTTCGCATTATCTCAGGCGTGTTTTTTGAAAACCCAGTGTTGATCTGCCCCATTATTTTTGTCATATCTGAATATTGAATGACCACATTGGCCGTGGGCTTTAGCAATGGTTTCATATTGGCAAGATACGCTTCAATTAACGCTAAATCCAGATGGACAAACACACCAAATGAAAAAAGATAGTCAATCGATTGCTCTGGAATTCCAGGGAAATCAGTTCCGTCGTTTTTGACAAACGCAATATTCGGCCGATCAAACACCTTTTTTAACTGCGTCAACAGTTCTTCATGATAGTCGACCGCGTACAGTTGTTTAAAGTTGAGTAGATAACGGGTCCATCGTCCACCACCGGGGCCAATCTCTAACGCTGTCTGATCAGGTTTAACATAAGGAACAATATAGCGATCCCGCACAAACACGAGGGGTTCAAACACTTCGGGTTCACCCCACTCAAGACCATATATATCAGGGGCTGTTACTTCCCTTTTGATGGCTCTTAAAACGCGCCGAACACGATGTAACTTTCCCTTATATCTTTGAAGCATTTGTAGATGAATTTTTGTGTCCAGATCAGGCATTCTTTGGTACTCAATTATAAGTTTAGGCACATTTTTTCAATGCACCATCTAGGGTGGCAGAGAATAAACCATACTCTCAATGCAGTGTCAAGCCCTGTGTATTCTCTGTCTTCCATAAGAACAGACCTTTTCTTTAGCGCAGCGGCGGCGTGGCAGGCTGGGCAAATTTTCGTGCGAGTGGACAGTTCAATGCAATCTAGTTCAGGTCAACTTCTAACCCAAAACCACAGCAGCATCCCCACAAGATAAATCGCGCCAAGCGCGGCCAGCGTGTAGGCAAGACGCTGTGACTGTGGGCGAAACGTGCGATCGGCAAACCGATACAGCAACATGGGCAGCGGGATGACAGCCAACGGCACAAATATCCACGGGATTGTTCCATCTAAAATGCGCCAGACGCCAAAGGCAATCAGCGTCGCGGTGGCGGTACGCATCAAGATGAGGTTTAGTCGTAGCCCAAACGTCGTAGTGAAGTTGCGATCGGTTGCGCTGTCAACCTCATAATCGCGTGCCTGTTGCTCTAGTTGCGCCGTAAACGAGGCAAACAGGGCAACGGTTAGCAGCGTTCGATCGATCGGCAGCCATACAACATCAAGCAAAAACAAGATGCTCCAGTAGGGAAACGTTTCAACAAACAGCGTGTGTGTGATGATGTCGATAATCGGCCGACTCTTAAGCCGCAAAGGTGGCGCAGAGTAAGCCCACATCACCACGCCCCCCAACAACCCAAGCAGCCAACCGCGCAGGCCAAACTGCCCTACCGCTGGGAAAAGCAGCAGCCCCGCACACAAATATCCAACCATGAACTGACGAGACGTCAGCGGATGGGAGACAAAATAGTTGCGTTCGGCCTTAATCGGATCGGTTGCATCATGCGTGGCGTCAAAATAATCATTTAGCGCGAACGCCAACCAATACACAGCACCAATTGCAAACAGCAGATAAAGCGTTTGGCTCGAAAATGCGTCATGAATATACAGCGGCACGGCGGCGGCGATCAATGCCACGCACCATGCGTCAGTATGAGCGAGAAAAAGTTGCCGTAATGCTCTCACAAGCGTGCATTGTAGCGATAGACCGCCCTGTTAACCGTTTCGAGTTGATAAGAAATGTGCTGACCCTGTTGGATTGAGGGAAGGGAAGGAAAGAAATTAGACAATTACGATTGACTAAGAATCACAAGCCAATCACTAACGCTTCCAGCAAGTGGAAAGCCGCCGCCAAATTGTTTGAAAAATCGTTCGCGGGATGTTTTATCGAATCGGCCGCATACGCTACCAAAAATCTCGTTCATACCTCACTTTCCATAAAATGTGACCACTTTGTATTGGGACGCAATTACCCCACCCGTCACAAACATGTCACCCGCACGCAACCACGCATGGGCTTTCAACTCTGCCGCCTCATTTCTCAATCCCATGTAGAGCGTTGAGGGAACACCCCGACTTCTTAACATCAATTTCCCAGTGATCGCTTGTGCCAAACAGTTGCTATTCCAAGGTGTGCGAGGGCTTACCATGTCAATCATAGCCATGACACGGCTAGCTATTTGCTGTTGGGGAGCGGCTGGTGCGTGCGACGTTTCAGAACTTTGCTGCCCCAGATAGGGTGCAAAAAACCGAAACGGGAGCAAAAGGACGATGGCCCGCGACACGCCAAGCAGCACAGCCGCTTCGACCAGCATGTACTTTGTTTGCAGCGGTGCGCTGAAATAACGCTGTGTCCTATACTTCCACAATGCAAGCCACTTTTTCATCGATTTGGTTTCACTTGGCTAAAGTCATCAACCCTCAGAGGTTTTTATGCACAGCACAAAGTAGGCAACAACAAACCTCTGAGGTTTATTAATCGAGACGTTCAGAAACTAATACGGACGGCAGCACTATTGCCGCGCTTCTAAACGGATATTAAGGCCGCCTTTTGGTTGTAGCACAAAGCCTGCTTCTTCTTGCACGACTTCACCTGCGGGCAAGCATAAGCGGAAACGTTGCAGAATGGTCGCCGTGATAAGCTGCATCTCCATGCGGGACAGTGGCTCACCGATACATTTGCGCGGTCCATTCAGAAACGGGAGAAACGCCCATTTGTGGCGTCCTTTTGACCTTTCGGCCGAAAAACGCTCAGGATCAAATTCATCAGGCTTGTCCCAATAGCGTTCATCAAAATGCAAGCCGCGAATATTGATAAATATCTGCTCGTCTTTACGAATCTGATACCCATCCAGCACGTCGGCCTCTACCGATTGGCGCGTTGTCAAGATGGCTGATGGATAATAACGCAGCGTCTCGTTAATCACCTTGTTTAGATACGGTAGGTTCGCCAAATCACTTGCCGTTGCCGTTCGGCCGTTCAAAACAGTATCCAGTTCAGCGAATAGCTTTTGCTCAATCTCTGGATGCTGAGTCAAAGCATAAAATAGCCAAGTTAATGTTGTTGCCGTTGTTTCATGCCCTGCAAAAACGATACTCGACATCTCAAAGATTAGCTGCTCTTGTGTAAAGCCCTCATCGCCGACCATCGTCAACAGCATGTCGAGCAAATCGTGGTGCGGTTCATTGCTTATGCGGCGATTGTCGATGATGGTTGTTAGCGCCTCACGAATCGTTTTACTTGCTTCCAAAAACTCGCGATGCGAAGGCAGTGGCACTTGGATTGGGATCGGAAGCATGTTTGTCACACGATCCACAATAAATTGACCGACAACACGGTAGGCGTGGTGCAAATCGGCCGAATCACCCGCCATGTCAACATTGAACATCGTGCGTCCAATAATCATCATGGTCAGTACTTTCATCGCCTCATCAACATCAAGCATCGAGCCAACTTGCCAGTCGCTTAGCAATTTGTCCGTCTCGCCCACAATTGCCTCGCCAAACTGGGCAATCTGCTTACGATGAAAAGCTGGCTGCATCAAGCGTCGCCGCCAAATCCATTCGTCTCCATCCGAACTGAACATCGTTTGCGACGCGCCTGTCTCAACAACTTTCATAAAGCGCTGTTCTTTGATGTAGTTGCGGTTGCGCTTCTGCAAAATTTCCTGTGCATAATCAGCATCAGTGATCAACAGAATATTCATATAGTAGAAGCGCAGCTTAACGATCGGGGACATATTCCCTGTCTCGCGCCAAAAACCAATTTTATCTGCCTCCCATTCAGAATAGTCGCCTGTTAAAAAACGGCGATCGGAGCGTGTTGGCGGGTCTAATGTAATAAATTTAGGTGTGTGGGCTGTTTTAGCAACTGTTGCAGACATGACGAATTCCTCATTGATGCGTCATGCAAAGTTACGTTAAAGCCAAATGGATAACGCATCTCGTCAAAACCATTTGTTCAAAATTTCACAATTAGAATATAACAAGTGGCATGAGAATGCAAGTGCAAAATTTCACAAACGAAAACGGGCGTGTTTATTGAGGCAAAATTGTGCGATCGATAATATGAATAATCCCAAGGTCGAATTCAACATCTCGCCGCACAATCGCTGCGTTGGAAACAAACGGTACGCCGTCTGTCACGTTAATTGGCAGCGGGCTACCGTGCATTGTGGGCAATGTTGTGTTGCTAAATTGCGCAACTAGAACGGGCTGTGGCACAACCAGATAGTGCCACATCGATTTTGCACCAACGTCGGTGAGGAGCGCATTTTCTAACACATCGGAGTTGACGGCGAAGGCATCATTCGTTGGGACAAAAATAGTGTATTGTTGATCGGGGAGCAGGAGTTGACCAAATTCGGCCGATTCCAACACCGCAACCGCACGGCTCACTTCAGGATACACTGAAATAGCCTGTTGTAGCGTTGGTTTAGCCAGTTCAATAATCAGCGGGGCAGCCTCTGATGAAGCTGTTTCTTCCTGACCATCGGTTTCAACAATCAGGGGCGTCGGTCGCGCAGCATCACGTGTTGCCGCCATTTCTTCACCAAGTGTGCCTAAATCTCCACAGGCTGGCAAAAAAACACAAATAACCAATATGATCAAACAAATGGCTCTGTTCACCAAGCGTTCTCCGCTACTGCTGGATTGATGCAAAATCCGTATAATGCGGATGATGAAAACGGTTTGTCCAATTCACCTATCGCCACAATCAAGTAAGCCCGCCATACTGAAGCGGCTTTCGTCCAACAATAACCATACTTCATCCTAACGGGGACTGCTTCGATAGTAGCCGCTTCCAAGCTAACATCAACCCTAATTCTGTCATTTTCACGTAATTCCAGCATGTTGCTCACAATTTTACGTTTTGGGAACTATTTCTTCGCCAATAACGTTCTCACTACAATGGTCAGCCAAGCATGTGTCATCTACCCAAGGCGCTTTTCAGCTAAAAACCTGATGCTCTGACCGTTCAAAGACGCCAAGAGCTTTATTTTTGAGGAGAAGAGACTGTGCAGAAGAAATGGTTCAAACTAATCTGCCTACTATTTGTTTTTATCTTAGCAGCTTGCGCAGGCGAGGACTTGTCAGAGAGTGTAGGCGCACCAACAAAAATGGCTCCAGAGGGTCTTGAAGAAGCCCCAGCAGACATCGAAGAAGCGGTTGATGTTGAGAGAGAGGTAATAGTCGAAGTCGAAGTTGAGAAAGAGGTTGAAATTATTGTCCCCACAAAAGCGTTGCCAGCAGGTATTGCTATTGCCACAAGCGAACTAAACGAGCGACTTGAGTCGCAGAGAAGTGAAACGGTGGCAGAAGTGACGCCTGACGCGCCCCGTGTTGACAAATCGGCCGAAGGAAACCGGAATGACACAATAGCTGACGTCCAAACGACTCTCACAGTGGAAATGCGTAACGTAGCCAACAACACTGTCGTCCCAACGGAACCTACACCAACCGTTCAGCTTCAACCAACGAAACAAACGCCCACCGAGCCACCTACCCTCGCGCCGACGACCCCACCAACGCCGACCGTTGTGCCACCAACTCAAACGATGATACCGCCGACCCAAGTTGTTGAGCAGCCCGTTCAGTCAGCGGCGGCGCTTAATGCCACAGCACAAACGATGGAACAGGTTGAAGCAGTTCAAGATTTATTGGAAACGGTTGAGACGCTCATGCAGGGTATGTCACGGGTGTTGAGGTTAGATTTCTAGGGGCATGATGGTGTCGGGGTTGGTTTCGATAATTTCGGCCGAAAGTGATCCATGCGTCATCGCCCCCAACGCCAGGTTAAACGCATCAAATCGCTCAACCTCAAACTGGGCTGTTGTCGTAATATCAGCCCCAAACTCCTCATCTAATATCTGCCCTCGATACTCTGCAATAAGCAACCGAATTCGCTCTAGATGCGTATATGGTAGCGCCAGCATGACGGTATGGGTGGGAACCTTCTCAGCACGAACGGTATGCGCCAACACTTCTTTCACAGCGTCCCCATACGCTCGAACCAAGCCGCCTGTGCCAAGTTTTGTGCCGCCCCAGTAGCGTGTCACAACAACAACGACATCTCCCAAGCCGCTCCCTTGCAAAACGGCCAACATCGGCCGACCCGCCGTACCGCTCGGCTCACCATCATCAGTGCAGTGAGCCGTCACAGACGCGCCGTACCCAACCAAAAAGGCTGGCACGTTGTGCGAAGCATCGTTATAGCGGGCGCGAATCGTCTTAATAAATGCACGTGCTTCATCTACTGAAAATACGGGGGCCAAAGTCGCAATAAAACGCGACTTCAACACTTCAATTTCAGCCTCTGTTTCCTGTGCGGGAATCGGGTAACGTTTCATCATAGAGGAACTATACTCACACGTTTAGGGCGTTATTGGCGTTATTGGCGAGGGAACAAACAAAAAGATAAACAGCACAAGGCAGAAAATAGCCACGGCACGACGACGTGGGTCAAGCGGCGTCACATCATCAAGCGGTGTGGCGTGTGTCTTGCCAAAAAACCACAGCATCCCAATCCATAGCCACCAGCCTGCGTTCAAAAAAGCGGAGAGCAGTGCAAGCACGATGATGAATGGAAAGCGAAAACGTTGCGCAGCATTGCCAAACAGCACATAAGCCATATGTCCACCGTCAAGCTGACCCACCGGCATCAAATTAATTGCCGTCACCAATAATCCAGCCCAGCCAGCCCAAGCAACTTGATTCACGCTGACATCAAGCCCGTTCGCAGGCAGAAACTCACCAAACACAAGCATTTTTGCCAAGGCGTAAACAATTGAGTTCCCTTCTAACAAATAGTCTGTGGTTGGTAAAGGCCCAACGGATGATGTGGCGAGACCAATAAACAGAATCGGAATCGCAAACACCAAACCAGCTAACGGTCCAGCCGCGCCAACATCCATCAACACGCGCTTATTTTTGGCCGGCTCGCGCTGCACAATCACAGCGCCCATTGTGCCGATAATGGTTGGAAAAGGGATGAAATATGGCAGGGAGGCGTCAATGTTGTGGTAACGGGCAGCAAAATAATGTCCCAGCTCATGTGCGCCCAAAATTAACAGCATACTGAGGCTAAACGGCCAGCCAGTCAACAGCCAAGTGACAATTCCCGCCACCCCGCTGCTCTCTGGCATCGAATCACTGGATGCACCCACAAACAAAGTTGATAGTATCGTCAGCAAAAACAAAACAAGATTAATCTGCCAACGTTCAGGCTTGGCCTTAAACACGTGCGGGATCGCCAAAATAAATGGTTGTGGTTCGTCCTCCTGCCGAATTAGAGGCGTATAACCACGCTCCTCAAAACGCGCACGCAGCAAATCATAATGCGTCGCCAACTCGATCAGAAATTGACCTCGCAATCTAATTTGCCCTTTTTCGAGAAAATCTTCGGTAATATCTGACGTGAGGAACAGATCTTCAATGTTACGCACCAACAAATCTGTTTTGCTTAAAAATGGAGCCGAGGGATCTGCATCAAACATACGCTAACTCTACTCACATCGTATTTGAATCACAGTGGATGAACGACAGTTGCCAAAGAATAGTTTGGCAGGTTAACTGAACTGAAACAACGGCTATCGATTGCCAAGCTGATTTTTGTTGAATCGCCTATTCAACTAGCTCCTCGTCTTCCTCATCACCCCAAGTGAGGATCCAGATGCACAAAGCGGCAACACCCGCCGTAATGACAATCAGCCAAAACCATTGACTTGGCTCAAGCCCTACGTCACGTGCTTCATAAGTTAGGATGGCAATCATGCCAATCGCCAGAGCCAGCCACATGCTAATTGATTGATGTTGTTTAAACCATTCCATTAGAGTTCCTTTGCAAACAAGGGTTGTACAGACCCTTTAGCCTGTTTTAGAGTCAGCATTACCAGTTGATTCACCAAGCAACGCCGCCCATTCTGATTGAAACTGCTGCACAGTTTCTTCCATACTGCCATTCGTTTCAAAAACCACGTCCGCCTGTTCGATCTTATCAAACTGCGGCGATTGAGCCGTCACCCGCTGGCGTGCATCAGCTTCACTCATGCCACGATACTGGATCAAACGTGCCACTTGCGATTCAGGGTTGCAAACGGTGACCCAAATATAATTTGCGTGATTTTTCAACGGCCCTTCAAGCAATTTGATCGCTTCAACAATCACAACCTCGCTGGTTGCATTGGCAATCCGCTCGCCAATCTCATCACGGATTGCGGGGTGCGTAATCGCTTCGAGCTGTTGCAATTTGGCAGGATCGCTAAACACAATTCTACCGAGCGCGGGGCGAATCACCTCGTTATTCTCATCAAAGATTGTGTCGCCAAACGTCTCGCGCAACGTTTGTTTCACCTGCTCATTTTGCAGAATTCCGTGCCCAATCTTATCGGCGTCAATTGTGGTCGCGCCGTTTTCGGCCGCCAACCGCATCACGGTTGACTTCCCCGTCGCAATGTTGCCCGTCAGGCCAATAACTGTTTTGCCCATATGATGATAACGTGTTCGCCACGTTGTCCATGTCCCATGAAACGTCGAATCTGGCATCTCATCCAGCATCGTGATGTACTCTAGCGAATGACCATCGGGATCACGAAAGTAAATTTGCGCGGATGGCATCCATCCAATCACAGAAGGTTCGTCCCCCGTCAGATCGCCAAATCCGCTTGTTTCAATCCCCAGCGCCTGTAATTCCTGCGGCTTTGTCAGCAGGTCGTCAAGCGGGATCGAAACGGCAAAATGCGTCTTGAAGCGCTGTCCGTCTTTCCAGCCATACGCGCTATTTGGCCCCCACAGCCCGATCATGCTTTGCCCTGGTTCTCCAACCCACATAAAGGCAACGTGGCGCTGCGGCTGCGAAAAGGCTAGTTCAAAGCCAAGCACGTCGCGATAGAAGACTATCGAGCGTTCAAGGTCTGAAACAGGGATGTGAACTTCGTAGAGGTGCATGGCTAGGCATCGTTAGCGAGTGTTTCCCACGCTTCGAGGGAGACAGCGAGATCCTGTTCGGCCGATTTGTAATTTTCTGTCGCCACGCGAATCTTATCAAAGTCGCCCGTTTCAGATGCGGTTTGCAAATCGGCCGAAACCCGCTCGAATTCCGACTCCATCCGCTCCACCATCTTTTCCAACGCCACAAGCTGGCGCTCAAATTTGCGCTGCTCGTTCTTGCTGCGCTTTGACTTCACAGCCGTTTTAGCTTTTTCCTTCGCTCTATTGTCCGCTGCAACTTTTTTCTGCGCCGCATGAGCCGCACTGGCTGCCTGTTTCGCCGTATCTTTTTCTCGCGCTCGAACCGCCAAGTATTCCTGATAGCTGCCCTTGAACACGCGCAAATGCCCATCGCGCACTTCCCAAATTTGGGTTGCCAGTTTGTCAATCAGATAACGATCGTGCGACACCATCAAAATAGTGCCGTCGTAACGGCCGATTGCGTCCTGCAATACCTCTTGCGAAGGAATGTCAAGATGATTGGTCGGCTCATCCATCAGCAGGAAGTTGGCCTTCTCAAATTCGAGCATCGCCAGCGCCAAGCGCCCGCGTTCGCCACCGCTCAACAGCGAAATCGGTTTGTAAACGTCATCACCACGAAATAGGAATCGGCCGAGGAAGTTACGCGCATCTGGAATCAGCATGTTGCTGTGATCGATCAGCTCATTCAGCACTTTTTTGTTCGGGTCTAGTTTGTCATGCGCCTGTGCAAAGTAGCCCAGCTGCAGGCTGGCCCCAAGCTGATATTTTCCTGTAACCACAGGAATTGTTTCCTGTATCGTTTTCAAAAAGCTCGTTTTGCCTGTGCCGTTTGACCCGATTAACGCGGCAACTTCAAGCCGCCGCAGTTCAATATCTTCTGATGTAAACAGCGCCGTGCCGTTGTAGCCAACCGCCAAATCCTGCGTTCGCAGCACCATGCCGCCGCTGCGGTGGCTGGCCTTGAGGTTGAGGTGCATTTGACTGCTGTTTCCAGACGGACGCGGCAACGATTTGATTGCGCTTTCAACGTCTGGCACTTCCCACCTGCTGCTCGAAATGTCGTACTGATCCCGCGCAACCGACCATTTCATCTTGAGGACAGATGTCGACCCGCCTACCTGCGCCATTTTGACCTGACGGATTAGGCGCTTTAATCGGCCGACCGCCTGATCTTTAGTCGAGTCGCGTGCAATATTGCGCTTGATGAAGTCTAGTTCTTTGAGGAACTTATCCTGCATCGTGTCAAAATCAGCCTGACGCAGCGCCCAACGCTCCTCGCGCTGCTGGACATAGTGCGTGTAATTGCCACGATACGCTTCAATGCCGCTGCGCCCCAGCTCCCAAATGTTGTTCACCACACGATCCAAGAAGTAGCGATCATGGCTCACAATCAAAACAGACCCTTCCCAAACCTTGAGCGCCCCTTCAAGCCACTCAACTGCATCAATATCAAGATGGTTGGTCGGCTCATCCAAAATGAGGAGATCGGGGTTTTCGAGCAGCAAACGCGCCAGAAGCGCCCGCGTTTTTTGCCCGCCGCTCAAAATATTGAGGGGGAGGTCATAATGCTCGGCGCGAAATCCAAGCCCTGTCAGAACGGAACGAATACGGATGTCGTAGTCATAGCCGCCCGACATTTCAAAATCGGTTTGCAAGCCACTGTAACGCTCGAACAGCGCCTCATCGAAGTCGCCGTCCTCCATGCGTTGTTCGATCTCTTTGAGTTCTTGCTCTTGGTCGCGCAGGGTGGCAAACACAGTCAGCATCTCTTGATAAACTGTGTTCTCTTTGCCAGCAAATGCTCGCACCGCCTCCTGTCGTAGATACCCGATTTGGGTTCCCTTCGCGAAATGAATCGCGCCACCGCTGGGTTCTTCTAAACCCGCCAAAACCCGCAGCAGGGTTGTTTTGCCGATCCCGTTTGGGCCAACAATTCCAACCTTGCCATTTTGGGGGATGCTAGCGGTCGCACCCACGAAAACATCAAAATCACCAAAGCTTTGCGTTATGTTTGAGAAAGAAAGCACTGCCATATTTTGAATTATACAAGAGTTATCACTTAGACGCGCCTGCGGAATTTCAGCAACTGTTTGGTATACTAACGGCACGTGCGGATTTGGGTTATGCTGGACGGAGAAATACAGGCAAAAGGGTTGTGGCGATTTTCGGCCGAATACCCCCTCATGCCTATCATCATGTGGTTTCTATCCTAGCAATCATGTTTCACAACCAATCAAGCTAGAGATTTGGCAATCAGCATTCCTCCTCAACTCGTACAAGCAGGCAAGTATTATTCATAACAAAGTAGAGGTTCTTTGACGCAACTTTACGGCTTAGTCGTCAAGGCCCAAAGCGGGTTCTTCACCGTCGAAACGGAATCAGATCATATTATCTGTAAGATTCCTAAACGCTTGCGCTACCAACAGCGCAAAAAGCAACAAACGCAAGAAGAACGCGAAACCACCATCGTCACCGTTGGTGATCGGGTCTGGCTATCATTAAACAAAGATGGATCGGGAACAGTTGAACGCGTGGAGCCACGACATCATGTGCTCTCACGCGCACGCCCGTCGGCAAACTCGCGCCAGCTACAGCACGATCGCGAGCAGGTGCTGGTCGCTAATCCTGATCAGGTAATTTTTGTCTTTGCGGCAAAAGATCCAGAGCCAAGCTTACGCAAGCTCGATCGGCTCTTGGTGATTACCGAGATGAACGACCTGCCAACCATTATCTGTATCAACAAAATCGATCTGGTAGATGAGCAATCTGTTATCAAGCAGTTTGACCTGTATCGACAGCTTGGTTATCCGCTCATTTTAACGAGTGCGATGCAGAACATTGGCATTGAGGCTTTACAGACGCTTCTCAAAGACAAAATTTCTGTTTTTTCAGGATCGTCTGGTGTCGGCAAATCGAGCCTGTTAAATGCGGTTCAGGCGGATCTTGGGGTCGCGGTCAGCGCGGTCAGCGAAGCGACAACCAAGGGTATGCACACAACCCGCCACACGGCGCTGTACAAACTCGATTTCGGCGGCTATGTGGCCGACACGCCAGGAATTCGTGGTGTTGCGTTGTTCAATGTCGAGCCAGATGAATTGGATGCTTATTTTCGCGAGATCGCGCCGCTGGTTGAGGATTGCCAATTTAGCGATTGTAAACACAAGCACGAGCCAGGGTGTGCTGTGCAGCAAGCGTTGAAGGATGGTGCTATTTCGGCCGAACGGTTTGAAAGCTATCGACGATTACGCGAAGAACATGAGCAGCTTCGACGCAACGAATATTAAATATTTACACAGAACGTGACAAAAGGACTATCCAAAATCTAGACGAAATATGTTTAACTGCTTGTATTGGCATCATCTCATGTCAATCAAACTTGAATGAGCGACAACGTTTTACTAATTTTAGAGACGTTTCAGTTTCATCGCTTGGGCATACAACATACAACACAACATAATGAGTGATCTTATTAGTACGGATTCTTCCGGGATAAGAAAGCCGTACAGGGTAATTGAATCGCAGGAAATACGCGCCATCTTTGTTGAGCATGGGATGTCTAAGGCGCTGCTAGCTGTTGTTCACAGCTTCAATTCGGCCGAATCGATTCAACTAATCTGTGCCAACAATATCAAAACCGCCAAGCAACTTTGTGAAAACCAACCTATCGACTTGGTATTCATCAGCCGCAACGATTTTGATTCAGATGAGTCTCTGCCTCTCCTGCAATCAACCGTTGCAACCATCATTGTTGGCAGTCAAAGCGACGCCCAATATCTACAAGAGTTCATGCTGAGTGGCGCTTGCGAGTTTGTCACAGGCTGTGAGTTAATGGCCGCCGATCGCTTGGCGTTCATCATCCAAAAGAATTATCTTCGGCGCGTCAAAGTCATCAGCCACGTCCGGGCACTCTCCAAACGAAACGAACATCTACAGCAGTTAAACCAAGCCAGCCAGTTGCTTGCCTCCACCCTAGATCCACAACAGGTTCTCACGCAAATGTTGATGGAAGTGACCGCCATCACGGGCGCGAAAGATGCGTCTGTCTGGGAATGGGAAGACGATAATCGCGAATATTTGGTTTGTCATGCGTCCTCGAATCTGGCGCTGCTCGATACGCTCAAAAAACATCGTGTGGCACGCGGCGAAGGGATTGCGGGATGGGTTGTTGAAAGCGGCACAAGCACAATCAGTATCAACACTCAAAATGATGCACGTTTTTCATCCTCTGTCGATGAATGGACAGGGTTTCACACCCAATCTGTTTTGGCCGTTCCGTTAAGCGTACGTGGGGATGTGCTGGGCGTTTTGGAAATCCTAAACAAAAACCAGCCCTTTGACGATGAGGACATCCTTTTAGCAGAAACGCTAGCGGCATCGGCCGCTATTGCACTCGACAATGCGCGGCTTGTCGAAAAAATGCGCTATCAGCAGATCGAGCTACACGCTCGCAACACAGAGCTTGATGCGTTTGCTCACACCGTTGCCCACGATTTAAAAACTCCGCTTAACTGGGTTCAAGGCTATTCAGAACTGTTGATCAAAGATTGGGCGTTGCTAAAAGATGAGGATCGGATCGAATATGCCAAGGCAGCGCTCAACGGCGCACGCAAAATGGAAAACATCATTGATGATTTGCTGCTGTTAGCCAGCTTGCGTCAGCAAGAAGTCACGATGGAGCCAATCGACATGCTAAGCGTCTTGCGGCAGGCCCGGATGCGCTTGCAGCCAATGATTGAGCAGTATGGGGCAGAGCTTGTCAGCGTCATTGATTATCCAACGACGATAGGTTACGCCCCGTGGATTGAGGGCGCTTGGGTTAACTACATTAGCAATGCCATTAAATACGGTGGACGTCCGCCGCGTGTCGAGCTAGGGTTTACCGATCTCCACAACGGATTTGTCCAGTTTTGGGTTGCTGATAACGGCAAGGGATTAACCTTAGCCGAACAAGAGAAGCTATTTACTCCTTTCTCTCGCTTGGATCGCAAAAAAGCCCACGGGCATGGCTTAGGTCTATCAATTGTTCGCCAGATCGTTGACAAGCTAGGCGGCGAAATTGGAATTCACAGTCGGGTAGAAAGTGGAAGCTGTTTCTTTTTCACACTTCCTAAATATGCAGTGGCAAAAATACAACAAATTGAACTCGCCTCAGAGCTAGTTGTTTAACACTGTCCATTCGCTAACCAATTCCACACACAACACAACCGTTTATTGCACATGATTCGACCAAATGAATCGGCCGAACCACGTGCAAAAATGGTAATGTATCCATAGCTGAAATGTCCAAGTTGCGTCAGAGGTCGAAACTCAAACGCACTTGGAAATCATAGCTACAATCCACAAAACGAAGTCAAGTTTAATCACATAGTTGTTAGTTAAGACGCGCAAGCTGTTGCGTGGCGCGTTTAGAAACAGATTTGCGTTTATCCTTCGCATGACGCTCTAGCTCAGGCAGTAGCCACTCCCTCAGTTCGGCATCATTAACCGCCCAATCTGACAACGTTTTGATTGAACAGGTCAACACGATCCAATCACGATGCGTTGTAAGATTATGCTTCATAATTACTTTCGCGTCAGCCTTCTGTTTATCAGTCATCCGCGTCTCAAGCAGTTCAAATAAATTCGCCATCGTCCAGTGTGTGGAAGGTTGGTCAATTTTTGAAACTGTCTCGATCAGCCGATCGATATAGGGAACGGTCCAATCTGGGTGTGCTTTTGTCACGCGCTTAATCGCATTCGACGTGCGCAAACGGACAACCTCATCTTCGCTAAAATAGCAGTTATACAACGCTTCTAGTCTGTCTGGGTCAGCTAACACAAGATCGACAACATCAAGCGTTCGGCCGAGCGAGTTGTGATAACCGCCCGATAACATTTGTTCAAAAGATTCAGTACTCATACACAAACAAATCTATCAAATGTCTCGCATAACATCAAATAATTGCGAATTGTGCTTGACTCTCCAGCCGCTGGAGGCTGTATGATCCCGATATTAGTCGATCCGGAGAGATATATGACGGCAAATTTGAAAATCAGTGAGTTTTCGCGCTTAGGCAGCGTGTCGGTCAAAACGCTGCGTTACTATGACGAGATCGGGTTGTTGCAGCCCGCCGCCGTAGATCAGTGGACAAAGTACCGCTATTACGACGCGGCACAGATCATGCGCTTGCGTCGGATCATGATGTTTAAGCAGATGGGGTTTGCGTTGGCAGAAATCGGCCGAATTTTGGACGACGGCCTTGACAATGACAAACTGCTCTCGCTCGTCCGCTTGCGCCGCACCGATGTCCAGCAACAGCTCGGCCAACTAGAACAACGTCTAGGCGATTTGAACCACTGGATTGAACAGTTACAACAGGAAAACAATATGTCAAATTATGAAATGCAGGTCAAAGAAGTTAGCCCAATTCTCGTTGCGATGATACGCGCTACTGCGCCCACACAGGCCGATTTACCCGCCATGTTCAACCAAAGCTTTGGGCAAACTTGGGCGCATGTCGGGCAGCAAGGCGCGGCGGCAGGCAGTACGTCTATCTCGATCTACTATGACGAGGAGTGGACAGGGCGTGATATTCAAGTTGGGGCGGCCGTGCCGCTCTCTCGCGAGATTGCCGCAACGGATGCGATTGCGGTTACATCGTTGCCCGCTGCGATGATGGCGACGACGACACATGTGGGGCCATTTCGTTTCCTTTCACAGGCGTTTGATGCGCTTGCACAATGGCTATCGGCCGAAGGGTATAAAATTGTCGGGCCATGTCGGGAAATTTATCTGAGCGGCAACCCTCAGGGGGATCAGTCGGACTGCGTGACGGAGGTACAGTTTCCAGTGATGAAGGTATAAAAGGTCTTTAACGCTTCAAGTGAAAAGTCGAAGGTGCAACGCGGTCAACGCCTTGAACTTTCAGCTTTTCACTTGTGCCTTTGCTGCGTTTTGCTTTAATCCAGCCCGTCAAATAGGTTACGCAATTCTTCTTCCCACACGTCATCGAGTGGCATGAAGGTTTGCTCTTCAAATTCGGCCGAAATGCGCTCCAAATAAGCTTGGATGTCCATATCAGGCATCTCTCTTTCCAATTCCTCAACTTTCGCATCAACCACTTCAATCAGCTTTTGCGCCTTTAATGACAAATCAGTCAAATCAAACTCAAGATTGAGCATATGATTCAAACGCTTCATCACCCCGTGCCAAGCCACAAAATCGTTCTCGATCCGAATACCTTGCGCCTGTGTTTGCTGCGTTGCGTTTGAAAAATCGTAGGTCGGCACAAAGGCATAAAATCCGATGTATTCAAGATGGACTTGTTCAGCTTTCTTGCAGAGATAAGACCCAACGCTTGCCCCACCCTGATACCCCGAAAAACGCACAACATAATTCTCAAGCTCAGCCTTAATTGAGGGGTGGCTATAGAGACAGGAAATTGTACGTTCCTTGTCGTAAGGCAGTTCCCCATACACCCCGCCAAGCGAAATTATGCGCTTCACACCCACTTCTTTCGCCACGCTGAAAAACGTTTTGGCATAACGATCGATATCCATGTGTGGCTCGTCGCCTAAAAAGATGAGCAGCCCTTTTTGCCCATCGCCAACATAAAATAGTTCGTTGGTGCGCTCTTCGATGTATTCTGGATATCCATCCTTCATGCGGACGACAGGACGCACCAAATCGTGCGTGCCAGGAATCTGAAACATGTAAAAGCCGTCGTTGACAAATTCGCCAATCTTTTCAGCGCCCATTTCATCAATCAAATATTGGGGCAGACCAGATGACATTGAACCAGCGTCAGCCCACTGCCGCCAGCCAGCAATCATGGTGATTTCCTCGGCTCTTGGTTTTTCCCAAAGCTTGAACATTCTGTTCTCCGTTTTAAGATCTGATGCGATGCAAGGCGTTCTTCACAATCAGTCTATTGCCGTGCGCTTGGCATCAGTTACGAAATCCTTGGCAAATGACAGACCGCCGTAGACTTCAATTTGATTCATAGCTTGTGCGGATTGTTGCACAGTCATCCCGTTTGCAAACGATCACTATATCAACTTTGGACGAGCTTGGGAGATCTTCTAACAGGATACTAGCAAAAAATGAAAAGTGTGGGAAACCGACTTATCGTAAGATTTTGCGGATCCACTCGCGGGCTTCGATCGGCCGAATATATTGCCCAATATAGCCGTCATTGTACCGAATCTCGAAGTGTAAATGCGCGTCTTCGTTAGGGCCAAGCTGCGAGGCGGGCGAACCAGAATTGCCAACATAGCCCAACACCTGCCCCTGTTCCACAGGCTGACCACCCTGCACAGCGGGATCGATCGCGCTCAGATGAACATAGCGCATCACGACACCATCCCCGTGATCGACCCAAACCTGTCGCCCACGAAAGAAATCGCTGCCCTCTTCGGTGGTGTAGCCCAACGTTTTAGACTGCTCACGCCATTTCTCAAAGTCCCAGTATGTGGGGTTCTTATACTGCCAGTCCGCACGAATAACCGTGCCGCTTGCCGCAGCGCGAATCGCCGAGCCTGCTTGCCAATAGAAATCAAACCCTTCATGCACCCCCAATCGATAGTGACGCGGCGCACCTGCCATCTGGAAATCACGCTGGGTAATTTGCGGGATGCCAATCGGAATATCAACGTTTGCCAAAATCTTGAGCACGTCAGGGTTGTGCGGCTGATGATATTGCAACAAATGATCGGTGTTCAGGAAACGATGGGCTGGTGAATCACTCGACCCAACGCGATAAATTGCATCTTGTCCCGCCAAAATCAGGCCGTTGCTGCTAGGGTACATGGCCGAAATGAGGCGATTGTCGCCAAAGCGCAGAATCTGAACCAGCCCACCACTTTCGCGTTCAAACTGTTGCAGCCGCCGCCCGTCGCGATCTAGCACAAACAAATGTTGATCGGTTGCCGCAATTTGGCGCGGCTGGACAAGCGGGCTGCTTAGACTCACACGCCCGCGCCGCGCACCCAAATCGTGCTGGATAATAATCCCGCCTGGCGCATTCTTTTCATGCAGCAGGGAATAAGAACTCCCGTTGATAACACTCACATCAACGGGATAAAACTCTTCGGGAATGGTTGAGTTCTTTACGTCGTCGGCATAGCGCAGTAACAAGGGGGCGCTTGCCTCAAGCACGTGTCGCCGCTTTGTGTCGGTTGGATCAGCCCCAAGCGCAACAAAATAGTGGGCCGAACGCTCCCCAGCAGGGCGATCATAACGGTCGAGCGTCCACACACCGTCCGCAAATCGATAAACATCGCCGGCACGATCGAGCACGTAAAGCGCATCTTTACTGGTTGTGAGATCCAGTGGCTCCAGCACACGCACGCCTTCAACATCGTCTCCTGGCAGCAAAACAGGGATTAACGTGCTGTCGCTCAGGTTGGGATCGATTGCCAGCACGCGCCCGCCATCTAGGAAGTAAAGGACGCCGTGCAGTTCGCCAATTGCAAGCGGATGAATGAATGATTCGGCCGAAAGATGCCATCTTTCCACATCGGTATCGCTCAGCCAAAGCTGTGTCGTGTCCAGATTAATTTCACGCAGCAAGTTATCAAGCAACACCTGTGTCAGCGTCAGCGTCTCATCCAGCCGCGCCTGTGGTGCGCCAATCGTCAACGCCGCAATCCCTTCCCCCGCCAGATAGTCCACAAAATGCCCTCTGCTGCGCGGGAGCGGCGCGGCCA
>JBMZDF010000040.1:0-21122 GCA_049614105.1 Promineifilaceae bacterium (SeqCode) | reverse complement strand
AAATATTACCATACACCTGATCATGGGTCAACATTTCATAAAGAATTCGCTAAGCCCTCGTGAACAGATTGAGACGAATGAAAGATAGAATGAAAGTTCAATTTAACGCTCGATCTATTTTGTACGGTGATTATCGACGTTTTTGCTGCTTTTGAGCGTTAAAAGTGGGAATTGTCGAACAAAATAGCTCAAATTTGCTACTTCTTGCTCTTTTGCCATCCGCAGGTGTGCAAGTCAGTGATCTTGTATCAACGTAGCCTAAACGGAAAGCCTACGCTTCCCCCACAGGACTAATCTCCTTGTAGATCATGTTATGATAGCTACAGTGTGATTGATTCGAGCGCTTATCATTAGATCCATACGTTGAAATTGTAGTAGAATTAGACTGGTGAACGTAATTTGTAGTAAAGTTGTCCCTCAATTTTTTGGCTGATTAACCAAACATATCAAAGCGCGTGTGAGTATGCTGTCCGAAATATACTGAATGTGGACGGCAATCCTGTGCGCGTATTTGCTTTGGCGACGTTAAGTCAGAAGCAACTCTAGTGCGATAAATAGCAAAGTAAAACCGTAAAAAACGGTTGACAGCATGTATTGGATAGCAGCATCGTTGGTATGTGCTCCGTTGCATAGACCAACCTTCAAACATAGTAAAGGTTGTTGATTTTTCATGAATAAAGCATCATCCCCAAAAATTAGTCGTAGAAAATTTCTCGGGTTGAGTGCGGCCGTTGTAACCGCTGCTGCTTGGAGCAGTGTGCAACTTAGTCGCGATCGATCGAACCTAGTGGCGCTCAATTTTGGCGACCTAGGTGACGCAAGCAAGCTCGATTTGCTTGCCCGTTTACTGGAGCGTTATCCTGGCGTTTCGATCACATTATTGCCAACGCTGTATAACTTACAAACGGTGTTGGCGGCAGATTCTTTGGGCTGGCAACGCTGGTTAGATGCGGGGCATGAGATTGCATTTGCGGCGGGGATGGGGGAGATTTCGGCCGAATATTTACAATGGCAAACCCTGCTCGGCAAGGCCAATCAAGCGCATTTTGCCACCGATTTGCGCAACCTCCCATCCAAGGCGTTGGCGGTCCACAGCGCCCGCCACGGGATGCTGGTTGCAGCTTGGCAAGCGGCGCGGCAGCTCCCTAGCGTGACGCAGATTATTGAGCAAAAGTCGGTCTTGATTTCGGCCGAAACAACCGACCTCACAACCCTCGATCAGCGCCTTGCCCAGCTAAGCGAAAACAGCCAACAGATGGTCACACTCACCGATCTGATGCGCAACAATCGCAACCTTATCGAGAAGCTAGAAGTCGACAGCGGCGGCTATCAAAGCGGCTACGATTGGCTTTATCGTTGAAGAAAGGCAAACGGTGAATAATTAATTATGAACAGTGAACGGAGAACGTTTTGTACACTCCCCATTCCTAATTCTTCGTTCACTGTTAATTATTCACCATTCAAATTAAACCCGCCTCGCCCTTATTTTCGCTCGCTCAACACCACATCAACCGATGTCAACTGCCCACCGCGCAGCAGCGACAGCGCCGACTTTTGCCCGATGCGGTCGCCTGAAAGGTTGGCAAGCAGATCATCATGGTTGCTAATTGGCGTGTTGGCGAAGGCGACGATGGTGTCGCCGAGCACCAAGCCCGCAGCGGCGGCTGGGCTGTCTGGTTCGACTGAGATGATGAGCAGGCCTGTTTTTCGGCCGATTTGCTCACGCACCCCACGCGGCAATTTCACCGTCTGCGTACTGATCCCCAAGTAGCCACGTTTGATATGCCCATGTTGGGCCAACGAGTCAGCCACGCGCTGAACCGTGCTGGATGGAATCGTGAGGCTGACCCCACGCGCCAAAGCAGACGTATTGATGCCAACCATTTCACCCGCCGCATTGACCAGCGGGCCACCCGAAAAGCCTGGGTACATCACCAAATCATTTTGGACATACTGGTCAATCATGCCGCCCATGCCTGTGCGCCACGCATCGCCCAGCGCACTGATAATTCCTAGCGAGGCGCGAACCGTTTTGCCAGGACGGCCGAGCGCCAATACCAGATTGCCAACTCGGCCAGCCTCGCTTGCGATAGGCATTTTGGCAAGCTCTGCATCTGTCTTGAGCAGCGCCAGATCGGTGCTCGGATCGCGCCCAACGAGGTTGGCCGTCGCCTGTCCATCGCCCCAGCCAATCACGATGTTTTTCTCTTTGTTGATCACATGATGGGTTGTCACAATCAGCCCGTTGCCCAGCACGACGCCCGTGGCGGGCAGACGCTTACGCGCCTCAATCCGCACAACGTGCGGGCTAGACGCGGCGACGATGTCTCCGATGTCGTTTGATAAAGTTTGAAAAATAGAGGTCATTTTGTTTGGTTCCTTGTGTGGGTGGTGCATTGGTGAGGTCAGGGAAGTTTTGACCCCACCAATTGCAGCGTTGCACCAATGCACAACGCTGCCCACCGATTCCTTGTTTGTTCACTAGGAATAGTAACAAAACCAACTGGCGCACAAATCAGGCGTCTGGCTAACCACTACCTCCCCATCTGGCTAGTGCCACACCAAAATTTCCCCATTACACAACACTCAACTAACCAGCACCCCCCCCACTTCCCATTCTTCTAACTTCTCCATTCACCCTTCTCCATTCATCATTCATCCTTCTTCATTTCTTCTACCCCCCACAGCCGCACCGTCCCATCAATCGAGGCAGAAGCGAGGAGGTGACCATCGGGAGAAAACGCCACGCTGTTCACAGATGAGGTATGCTGCTCAAGGGAGTGCAAGAGGGCGCCATCGCTGACCCGCCACAGCTTCACCGTGTCATCAGACGATCCAGAAGCGAGGAGGGAGCCATCGGGAGAAAACGCCACGCTCCTCACCCAATCTGTATGCTGCTCAAGGGAGTGCAAGAGGGAGCCATCGCTGACCCGCCATATGCCGACTGAAGATGCCCCCAAATCTGATGCAATGTGCGTACCATCGGGAGAAAATGAGATCGTATTTGTCCAGTCAGTTGTTTCGATATGCCGCACTTCGGTCAACGTTTCTGCATCATAAAAGAAAATTCCTAAACTTCCGCTCACTGCAATCAATGCGCCATCTGGAGAATAAGCGACAGATGATATTGCCCCTTTGCCTAAGCGATGCACTTGTTGCACACGCGCCGCATTGTCTGCCCGAATTGCCACAGGGGCAGGTGTTGGCGTAATTGTCGGCGTTTGGGTCGCAGCCACAGTATTACTTGGCACAGGTGTTGGCGTCTTTGTTGCTGCGTTCGTAAGCAGCGCATCTTTTGTTTGTGTGGCGTTAATCGTTGGACTTGTTTTGATCGCTGTAGAGGACCGCTCTAGCGTTGCTGTCGGTGTGTTTGTTTCTACTGCTGCTACCCGTTCTGGATCTTGACGGTAAAGTATTGTTGCAATACTGCCAATAATGATTATTAGCGCAGTCATAGCCATTAGCTGCCAGATTGTTGGACTACTTAAACTGTTGCTTTGGATATTCGGGGTCTTTTGTTTTGCAATATGTGCATTTATCGTGGCCAATCGGGCAGGAACGTCACGAAAGTTTGAATCTTGGCTAATTATTTGCTCGGCAATTAACTGTGCCGTTCGCCAACGTTTACCATTGACTGCATTTGTTAATTGATTATATTGGCGTATTAGCCCAATCCGACTTTCAAACTGCTGCATCTGAGAATCATCAGAATCTCTTTGCTGATGGGTTTCAGTTTCATAGTTTGTTTGAGTGTGTGAATGTAATTCTGCATCATTTGGGCTTTTGTTTGGAGCATATGATGTGTCTGATAATTCTAACTCTATTACCTGCTTTTGAATGACAATAAGTTGTTCTAATTCTGCATAGGGTTCTGCTAATCTAGCAATAGCAATGTTATTGAGTGCCTTTGCAAATGCCCTGCCAGATTGATAACGTTCTGCTGGCTCTTTTGCTAAGGCGATCTGCAAAATATCAGCAAGCCCTTGCGGCACGTCATTGCCAAATTCATGCTGTAGCTTGAGCGGCTTTAAGTGTGCGCTGATGACAGCCGCCGTTGTCCCTGCACCAAACAACACTTGCGCAGTCACCATCTCATACAAAATACAGCCAAGCGCATAAATATCGGTGCTGCGACGGGGTTCCTCATCATTGAATAGCTCAGGGGCCATATACTGATACGTTCCCGCGACCCCGCCGTTTGTTGTCATGGACTGTGAATTAGACTCAACGATGCGTGCAAGCCCAAAATCAGTAAGCGTTGCCCTATCCTCATGGATCAAAATGTTAGCTGGCTTTAGATCACGATGTACGATATTGGTTTGGTGTGCATAATCAAGCGCAGAGGCGAGCTGGGTCATTAATGCCACAGCTCGCTCCCAGTTGAGCGGCCCATGCGTTTGGAGCAGTTCGGCAAGGTTTGAGCCAGCAATCAACTGCATCGCAATAAACAATCTGCCGTCCTGCTCCCCCGTATCATAAACTGAAACGATGTGAGGGTGCTCTAGCCGCGCCATGACAATCGCCTCGCGCCGAAAACGACGGCTCCACGGGCGATCGCGCATATAGATCGGATCAAGCAGTTTAAGCGCAACAGGGCGTTTTAATAATGTGTCTACTGCATGGTAAACAGTCCCGAAACTACCGCGCCCAATTTCTGACTCAATGCGATATTTACCAAATGAATAGGGATACTTCTCGTTCATACTGCTTTCTCGCTACTTCCTCAATCTCGCCCAACGATGCTTTTGCTCACGCCCCTCTTTTTGCAGATGCGCTCTTGCCGATCGCGATGCCCTGCGCCTCGCTAATATTACCCACTGTAATATAGTCACCTTGCACAATTATCGTTTGTCGCTCTGTTTTATCAAAACTATCGTCACGATGCACATCGATATTGGCGTGATGCCTGCCCTCACATGTCCTTGAATTGCGATCGTGGACAAACACCTGAGCGTGAATCACGCGCCTAATTTCCTCACCATTAGGTCGCGTGTAGCTTAAACGAATATCCAGCGGAACAGATGACCCTGCGCTACGCGGACGCACATTGAGTCGCATTTGGATAGTATGATTGGGAAGCAGCCCGCCAAAGATTTGCGTATCCATCTTACCCTCAAAATCACTGTCGATCACCTTGACATTGACCAAGCGACCTAGACCATCACCAATATTTTTGATTTTGACAATTAGCCTGTCCCAATGGGCAATCGTTAGCTGGCGCTCCGCCTGCACGTTTAGCACAATTTCAGGCCACCTACGCAGTCGATACGCCTCACGTCGACACTGAATAATGAGGGCTTTGTCATCAAAAAATCCCTTATCAAAATAGTGGGCCGCTTGTTCCCAAAGCTTTGCGATGGCGCTGTCAATTAGCAATTTATCCTCGCGCGTCTCGTGATCCTTCGCAGCACGCACAAACGCACTTGCCGCAGCACGAAAGTGATGGTAATCGTTGCTTGGCGAGCGTTCGGCCAACGCCAGACAAGCGGTTGCCTCCTCCTCATAATGACCCATCTCACGAGCCAGTTTGCTGACCACATCCCATGCTAAATGATCCGTCGCGATTTGTAATGCACGCTGATCATTGCCTAGCTTTCGATAAAGCTCAACCGCTTCAGCAACCTTGCCAAGCTCAAGCTGTAATTCGGCCGCACCCTCCACATCACCCAACTCAAGCCGCAACGACACCGCCTCTGCTAACCGCCCTTGATCGCGCAGCAAATCGGCCGCCAAATGCGGCCGATCGCTCTTGCGCCACACACCAACAGCTGCATCAACTTGACCCGCTTGCAGAAACGCATGCCCCGCCTCACGCCAACTTTCTGCTTGCTCAAAACAGCGTGCAGCCTTTGCATAGTCTGGCGGGGTGATCGCAAGATAGGCACGCGCCGCCTGTAAATGTGCCCCAATGGTTGTGTATATCTTAGCCGCTTGCGCAGGCTGTTTAGATTTCAGCCACAGAGCCGCTTCATTCGGTTTGTCGCCTAAACGCTGGTACAGGTCAATCGCGTGATCATAATGCTCTGTTTGAGCATAACGGGCTGCGGCGGCGTCCAACTGTTCGGCCTGTTCAAATAGCTGTGCTGCTTCATAAGGGTGATCGGCTTTGTCAAAATCTGCGGCGGCGACGCCCCACTGCCGGGCGTGGGCGGCGGCTGTGCCTGCCAGCAACCAGTCGTTTTGATGGCGATAAAATTCGGCCGATTTCAACCCCTCCTCAGGCTCATCACGCCAGCGAACCGCATAAATACCCCCATCTTCCGTGCCAAAATAAACATGCAGCCCTGCAACTGTTGGCGCACCACGAATCGATTTTCCCGTGTCGATTTGCCACAGTGCATCGCCCGTTGCGGCGTCGAGGGCGTGGAGCGTGCCGCTGCGCGTGCCAAAGAATAGGTGTCCTTCGTGTATTAACGGCGGGGTGAGAATGTGTTTGTTGCACTCGAATTGCCATTGGGTTTGGCCTGTTTCGGCCGAAATCCCCATCAGCAGATAACGCCCACGCCCCTGCCCCTTGATCGGCACGTACAGCCTATCAACGCCGCGCAACGGCGCACTAAAACCACGCCCCATCTTTTTTGACCAGCGCAACGCGCCCGTTTTTACATCAATGGCGTACAGCATACGATTGCTGCACGGTGCATAGAGAACGCCTTTGGCAACGTGCATCTCAAGATCGAACCAATCGTCTTTGCTGGCTGACGCGAAAAGCTCACGGCATGTGCCATCTGCCATGACCCGTGTGATCTTGTTTGTATACCCGCCAACGTAGATTGAGTTTTCATCCGCTGTTGTGGGGATGGGTGACCAGCTTGCAAGCCTTTCGGAAACCCATGCCTGTGAGCCATCCGCTGCGTTAAGCGCGTAGATATGATGATCGCTTGCGTTGAACAAAAGCAGGTTGCCGATGTGATGGGGTGCGGAGAAGCTGTGAGCGGTTAACGTTGTTTGCCACAGGACAGCGCCGTTTGTTGTGTTGTATGTGTGGATTTCGGCCGAATGCCCACCCAACGTGCTAAGGGATTCGCTGCTTGGAACAATCGCACCATCAATCAGGCTGAGATGACGAACCGATAGGCGAGGCGGAAAGCTGTGCGACCATGCCACATCCCCTGTTTGTAAATCGAGAACGATGAGTTTGCTTATCGGTTCGCTGTCGCCATCTTGCTCTGTACAAACAAAAAGCCACGGGGCGTTCGCTATGAGTTTGAAGAATGGCTTGCTAATGCGTCCTGAAACTTGGGTTTTCCAAGCCACCTTGCCGACCGTTGAAGGTCGAACAGGCCGCACCCAGTCACAACCTGGGCAACGGGGCGCATTGTTGATCAACAAACGACATGATGGACAAAAAACAGTCAGTCGTTCTAGAGGTACATCAAACGTTGGCATAAGAAGTTGGGCAATGAAAGACTCTAACCGTTCTGTGTTCTCACTGTACGTCGATGGATAATATAAGTTATCAGCTTATAGATACCGAGAATAGTTCCAAACCAAATCAATCTGTTAGAAACAGTATAAACAGTAGGAGCAGTAGAAGTATCTAGGCTAATAAACGTGAGACAAACAATTATGAAAGCAAAACACAACCATTTGAAAACACGACGCCGCCAATTACTATGTGGCACATCTAGAATCTGTTGTGCTTCTTGCTTTTCCTCTAACACATTAGTCTGTGTTGTTTGGTCATCACGATAATTTATGTTTTGTCGCAAAATCACCATAGTATGCGCAAAAGCACGATGCCACCAATTATTATGTAGCACACCGAGAGGCTGTTGTGCTTTTTGCTTTTCCCCTAACACATAGGTCAGTCTCGTTTGGACGTCACGATAATTTATGTTTTGTTGCAAAATCACCCCAGCGTGTGTGATGGCGTTATCCCATGCAGAAACTTCGATCTCGGTCAGAAACGCATCATAAGCTCCCTCCAGCAAATCTTCTGGGTAGGTCTCTAAAGCTACTGTAAATTGTTGGGCAGATTGATAACGGGTGGCGGGGTCTTTCGCCAAGGCGATCATCAAAGCATCCTTGACCTTTTTTGGCGCTGATTCAGGCCATTGTGGTGGTAAAACTGCTCCTTTGTAATGTTTTGCCATTGTTGCCAAAGGGGTTGAGGCATTAAAAAGGGATTTCCCACTAAGTAGCTCATAAACAGTGCAGGCAAGCGCATAAATGTCGCTAGTTGCAGACGCTTCCATATCATCCCATAGCTCAGGTGCCATAAAGTTTGGCGTGCCTAAGATACCACCACTGATTGTGCGTGTAATATCTGTACTTTGTAGCGTCTTGACAATGCCAAAGTCGGTGATGACCGCATGACCAAGGGGGTCGATTAGGATATTTTCAGGCTTAATATCGCGATGTATGATTCCCTTTGCATGTGCGAAATCTAGTGCGGAGCCTACCTGTTTAGTAATTGAAAGTGTTTGTTCCCAACTTAGTGTACCTTGATTTAACTGATCTCGAAGGGAGCCCCTCATAAGCTTCATTGCAATGAAAAAACGTCCGTCCTCTTCCCCAATATCATAAATAGGAATAATGTGTGGATGCTCCAATTGTGCAATGGTCTTTGCTTCACGTTGAAAACGGCGAACAAATACAGAATCGCCCATTAGGATAGGTCGCATTATTTTTAATGCAACAGCACGGCCTAAATGTGAGTCTATGGCTTTATAGACGACTGCGAAGGCTCCTCTGCCAATTTCCTCTTCAATACGATAACGTCCCAGATGCTGCATAACGTTGAACTCCTGTATATGTAGAAAAGGGGTATATTTCAAATGAGCTGAACAAGATAATGGGGACTGAGCCTGTTGAAGTTGTATCAACAGGCTATTCTGGCCTCGAAAAGCTTCGCTATTGTTTTTTTACTCAAATGAAACACACCCTTAAAGTGCCCCTTGCTTGAAAGTATGAATAAGTCTAACCATGTCTGTTTGAGGATGCTGTTGGGGGCATGGTCAGTGATTACGATGTATTTTATCTATTACGGCAGGTTGCTGCACCTGCTTCGGCCGAATCATAATGCACGTCGATTCCTAAATAGATGCTGGGGTCGAGAGTATTGTCGATAAAGTACTCATTGGCAAAGCTGCCATTATCATCGAGCACAACCGACAGATGCAAATGTGTCCAGATTTGGCTGGGCTTATTGCCATCGTAGTCGCCCACGTAACCCAACAACGTCCCTTGTTTAACAAATAGCTCGCGCACGCCACGATCAAACGCTGGCTCAATAAAGTCGTTGCCGTCTTCATCTGCCATGTGGGTATAGTAAATCCAAATCTGTTGGGTTGGGTTGAGGGGGTCGCTTGGCACGCGCTGGATCACGCTTGAAACCCAGCTTGCGTCACGGCTGATGTAGCCGTCATATGCTGCATACACAGGCTGGACGCCTGGGTCTTGATCGGTGAAGATGTCGATGCCTTGATGGCGGTGTGCAGTGGAGTAGGGGCCGCGCGGGTCGGCGAAAAGTAAACCGATAAACCCGTCGGTTGGCAAAATGAACGGGGCACCGGGGCAGGGATCGCGCTGAACGGTGATGAGGGAGGCTTTTTCGGCCGAATCCTCCCCTGCCCACGTTGCAAAATCCTGATTACGCGGATCTTGCGCAATCGACCATGAGAGCGTTGCGCGATGTACCGCGCCCATCGCTACAAGCAGCAGAACCCCTAACAAGAATAGCTTAGCCTGACGCCAGTCAGGGGTAAAAAACCAACGAATAATAGAAATAATCAGACGCATTTGCGCCAATGGTACAACGAATGTCTGCTTGATGCGCGGAAAAAGTCACTTTAATCAGTAGAATGCATTGATACTTGACGCGCTCTGCCCAGTGCTGAGGATTTGCGGGTGCTGGTGTGTCTTGTTGGCTGCAACTTCTTTCTAAGTCCTGCGAATCTGCTTTTCGACTTCTTTTTCGGCCGAATTTTCTTCTGCGGTATTTTAGACGCCTGATAACAAAACGTGTGCAGATCGGGCATGCGTTCGTCAGGATAAAGTTGCGTGCTTTGAGAGATCAGCTTCTTGATGGCTGAGGGCATGCGGAGCGTTCTGTCATGCAGATAGGGGCGGTTGTAGGTTCGCGATCGGCCGCCCCCGCCCAACAAAAAGCTTCCCCCAAATTGGGCAAACAGCATCATCCCCAGCGTATACACTGTGGACGATTGATTCATTCGGCCGCCCTCAATAATCTCAGGTGCAGAAAAAACAGAAGGGTCTGAACCAAGCGCCGGGATGCCCAGACCGAATACCAAAAATTTGTCCTCATCATAATGATAAATAGAACGCGGTGAGAGCGTTTGATGGAACATTTGGTTCTGGCTGGCTATCTCCAATACTGTATTGGATCTGCAACGAGTTGATTGTCAAAGACCCAAGACTCGCTTGATGTGGTTTGATGCAGTGGTGATGAGTAAACAAAGTACCCGTTTCCCCCCATGCTGCCGTGGGTATCAATCCCAACGACAGAGGGGAGATTCATACTGTCTAAACGCAAGCGTAATCGTTCAATGATTGCTTCTACTTGAGGGTGGCTAGTTTGTGGAATTCGGAGCTGGTGGAGCATCCGAGTTTCATTCGTTTGTGTCATTTGGACTAGCTGATCTTGTCGACAGCGTGACTCAAATGTGTTTGCTAGCACAGTATATTGTTGATAGGAACCATACTGATTATTCATGTGATTTGACCATCCCCGTTAACTAAAGAATAAAAGGCGTCACCCTCGCAAATATACAAACAGCGTGCGTTCTATTCCTAGACAACTACCCGTTATCACAGACGTTATTCTGTGGCTAACTGTTTTGTGTAATCTCAATTACGAATGAAAATGTATAGATAAGCGATCATCACGACTTTTGTGACTAGCTGCTCTGTGTAATCTCAATTACGAATGAAAATGTATAAATAGACAACGACACTGTGAAATCGATGGAGCTGAAATGATGTGCCTATTCTCTCTGTTCAGAAAAACAGCATTCATTTGCATACAGTCTGGATATACACTTGTTTGACTCTACATGGTGCGATGCGGGGCTAAGCGTACAAATACAAACTGAACAATTTTGCGATTGTAACATTGACTGTAAGGTAGGTGCGTAAACACAACGCGAATATCTATCTGATGCGCTGAAATTCCCGATATTTTGATAGTACGCAAGTCCATAACCAATAGGAAAATGGTCGCTTTGGTGGGAATCTGTCTATGATGCTTTCGGTGAAAAGGGGAGTGTAAGGATGCTAATCTTGGTGAAGCAAGTTGCCCGCACGTCAAAAATTCAGATGTGGGCGATAAATGTAATGGAGACTGAACTTGCCAAAGTCATCGCGATGTATCACGTTGGTTTCGACTTGTTCAGCCTGCGTATGTTCTAGGTTCTAATCGGCCGAATGCATCGGGATCAAATGTGCGCCTGTGATCAGTTCACGATTGGCGTGTGTCGGTCGGGCCGCACGTTGCACACGTCTTTTCAGCCCAGATAGACTGTTTCCGATACGCTGTGTAAGCTGGATCTGACTTTGAATTGTCTCTGACACATCATGACAAAATGTTCGTAGATCGGTGGTGCGTTCCGCTGGGTTGATTTGTGTGCTGCGGTTGATGAGACCTTTCACGGCCGAATGGAGTTTTAAGGTTGTATCGTCTAAGTAGGGTCGATTATGGATGCGGAAACGATCTTGCCCGCCCAACAGAAACGTGCCCCCATACTGAGCGAAAAGCATCATCCCCAACGCATAAATAGTTGCAGACTCATTTATTTGCCCCGTTCTCGTAACCTCAGGCGCAGAGAATAGCGAGAGTTTTGCGCCTAGCGCTGGTATACCAAGGCCCAGCAATAAAAATTGCCCATTTCCATAATGATAGATAGATTGTGGAGATAATGTTTGATGAAACAGATTGTGTTGCCCTGCGGCCTCCAATCTACGTGCCAGTCGCAAAATATAGCGTAACGGGTCAACTGCAAACTGATTGCCAAAAGCGCTAATCTTTGCCGACTCTACCTGATGTAGTGGGGGTGTGTAAACAAGATAACCTCGGTTGCCTGCACTTCCATGCCGATCAATCCTTACAACAGAAGGCAGATGCATACGATCAATGCGCAGCCGTAATTGCTCGATAATGGTTCCTACTTGTTGATGGCTCGTTTTTGAGAGACGAAGCTGATAACGCATTCGTATTTCACCGTTCTGTGCCATTTGAACCAAACAATCCTGTCGACCACGAGACTCGAAGGTTGTTGTTAGAACGGTACATTTTTGAGAGGAAATAGGCTGATTCATAAGGTTTTGTTACTCCACTCATTGAGCAGGTAGGTCGTGACGACATCCAAGTTGGACAGATAAAAATAGCTACCCCGCATATAAATTGCTGAGACGCACCAACAACCACAACCTGATTTGTCGATGGCTGAATGACACAACACAACACGTCCAATGTCTTATGTCGTTATGGATTTGTTGAAATCGTTAGAAAGCCCACATGGTGGGGGAAAGAAGCGTAAGATAATTCGTAATGAATGAGGCGATTGTAACATTGACCGTAAGGCTGATGCGTGAACGCGCCGTGAATTATTTGTAAAGCAGAGCACTGTTGGCATCGCGTGGGGTATTAGTATAGAAAGCGGCCAAAATTTAATGCAGTGAAAAAGTGAGCAGACAAGCAAAAATTCAATTTCTTGACAGAATCTCGATCTACGTTTAATATCCGAAAACGATTTAGCGAAAACGGTTTCGTAAAATCAAAAAGTGGAGAAGAGACTTACCAAGTAGTAGCATGTCCGTTAAGATTGAAGACATATCCAAGCACTTAGGCTTATCCGTTTCAACAATTTCCAAAGCGTTGAATGGCTATACTGACGTGTCGCAGCGCACACGGGATCGTGTTGTGGAAGCAACCAAGGCGCTTGGCTACCATCCCAATGGTGCTGCACGCAGCTTGCGGCGCGGGCGAACGGATAAAATCGGACTGCTGATCAACAACCCCATTGAATTTTTGAGCGATTATATTGGTGATGTGATGTCGGGCGCAGCGTTAGCGGCCGAACGATTTGATCAAAATTTGGTGATGTACACCAAAGAGGTCATTCATCCTGATGAGTTGCGCCGTATTTGTCGTGCGCGTGAGGTAGACGGGTTGTTATTGATTTTTGACCCGCCAGAAGCTGCAATCGAAGTGCTTGAACAGGAACAAACCCCCTTTGTTGTTTTCGGCCGACGCTCCGCCAATCAAAACGTCTCCTATATCAGCCCCGACAATTTCGAGGGTGCATTTACACTGACCAAACACCTGATTAAACAGGGGCATCGGCGGATTGGGTTTACAACACGGCCTGAACTGGGGATGACCAATATTGATCGACTGGGTGGTTACAAACAGGCGTTGCAAGAAGCTGGCATTGAGTTCGATCCTGAAATTGTGGTTGAGACACATTCTGGGCAACGAGATGGGTCAGACGCGATGGTTCAACTGCTGAATTCGGCCGATTCTCCCACCGCCCTCTTTGCCTTCTATGACCTGATGGCCTCAGATGCAATGCAAGTGGCTCAGGATCACGGCCTGCGCGTTCCTGAAGATGTGGCAATTGCGGGCTTCGACGGATTAAAGCTTTCAACACGGACACGCCCCACCCTGACCACCGTTCGCCAGCCGTTAGGCCGCATGGGACAACGGGCGATCGAAATGCTCATGCAGCGCATCGACGACAACAATGTGCCAACAATGCAGGCCACAATGCCTGTCGAGCTGATTATCCGTGAGTCTACTACCTCACTCCATACTTAAAACTTATTAGTCTGAAAACAGTTTAGCAATCAAGATGGCAAAAGAAGCAAATCCCACCCCACACATAGACATCACACTCCCAAGCAAGGGGGATTTGTCAACGATCCTCTCGTCAAATGGCTCTAAACCCTCGCCGATGAAAGGGTTCGCGCCACAGTTTCAAGACATTGTTGATTACATTGTCAAAATTACGCACGAGATTTGGGAAGAACGTGGCGTCGGCCGATTGTACGAATATTACGGCACGGGGATGATTATCCACACCAACAGCGGCGAAATTTTTGGCCGCGACAAGGTGATCGAAGGTACGTTGCAAGCGATGGCTGCTTATCCCGATCGCCGTTTGTACGCGGAAGAAGTGATTTGGACGGGTAACGATGACGAGGGGTATTTATCTTCTCATCGTTTGCGCCATGAAGGCACCAATTGGGGCCACACAGAATTTGGCGGGCCAACAGGCAATCGTGTTAGCTATCGGGCCGTGGCCGATTGTAAAGTGGTTGAAGGGGTGATTGTTGAGGAATGGTTGACGCGGGACAATCTGACGCAGATTGTGCAGCTTGGATTTGACCCGCACCAGTTGGCGCGTGCCGCCGCACGCGTGGAAGGGGATATGCGGCAGCAGTTTAGCGTGCCGTCAGAAGCAGATCGCCTGTACGGGCAGACGCCGCCCCATGCGGTTGCGCCTTGGAATTCGGCCGAATTTGACATCGAAACATTTACCCGCAACGCCATCCATGAAATTTGGAACTGGCGACTGCTCAACAAGATTCGTGACTACTACTCACCCACGTACATTTGCGAATCAGCTTCAAACCGCACCTTCTACGGACAAAATCAATATCTAAATTATGTTTTGCAGTTTATGGCTGCCTTTCCAGACTTAGCCGTTCATGTCGATCATTTCTGCGCATTGCGCGAAGATGAACACACATACAGAACGGCTACCCGTTGGATCATGCACGGCACACATAAAGGCGTAGGCATTTATGGCAAGCCCACAGGCAACAAAATTCGCCTGATGGGTATGACTCACCAAATTGTCCGTAACGGCAAAATGATGCAAGAATGGACTATTTTTGATGAGTTTGAATTGCTCAAGCAAATTTATGCAGGTGGCTTTGGAATTGACGAAGCCCCGTTTTAAGACGTAAACAAGGTAGCGACTAGTTGTTAGTCGCTAGCTGCTAGTTAAAAATTTGTACTTACTAGCTGCTAGCTACTAGCTATTAGCCGCTATAAATGGTTAGTCGACTATTATTGGTTAGCCAAACCCGCTATTCTTTTTTCGGAGAAGAACTATGAAAAACAAGTCGTGGTTACAGTTATTGATAGCCTTGCTGGCGATGCTCTTTGTCGTCGGTTGTGGCTCACCCTCTAACGCCCCAGATACGGGCGACAGTGGTGACTCAAATGAGGTTGAGGTGGTTGAAGAACCCACCAATGAACCTGCACCAGAACCAACCGAGACCCCTGAGCCGGTTGTTGTTGAAGCGCTCGTTTGTGACGATGCAATTGGTTGTGTTGAAGTTTCTGCTGGCGACGCAATCAAACTTGCATCTGCTCTTGTTGTGACTGGCCCGAACGAATCGCTCGGTCTTGACTCACAATATGGTGTTGAGATTGCAATCGCTGACCGTGGTGACATGTTCGGTCATGAAGTCACTTTGCAGGCGGAAGATGATGGTTGTTCGGCCGAAGGCGGACAAACCGCAGGCCAGAAAATCGTTTCTGACCCAAGCATCGTTGCCGTTGTTGGTACAAGCTGCTCAGGTGCAGGCGTCCCAATGTCACAAATCGTTTGTGATTCTGGCATCGCGATGGTTTCTCCATCAAACACCGCGCCAGTTCTAACCGGCGAAGATACCCGTCAAGCTTGCTACTTCCGCACAGCGCATAATGACAAGATTCAGGGTAAAGCAATGGCTGATTTCGTTTTCAACGAACTTGGCATTACCAAAGCGGCTGCTATCCATGATGGCGACCCTTACACCGAAGGTTTAGCAAGCGTTTTCCGCGACAGCTTCACCGCAAACGGTGGTGAAATCGTTGCCTTTGAAGCAGAAGCATCAGACGCAACCAACGTTGAACCACTCCTCACCTCTGTTGCCGCCGCTGGCCCAGAGTTGATTTACTACCCAGTATTTATTCCACTTGGTTCTTTGTTGACCAAGACGGCACAAGAAATTGACGGTCTTGACGGCGTTGTATTGGCTGCGGCCGATGGCGTTTTGTCTCCAGACTTCATCGATGCCGCTGGCGATGCCGCAGAAGGCATGTACATGTCTGGGCCAGATCTTGGCTTTGGCAACAGCATCTATGACGCTTTCTTGGCTACCTATGAAGCCGAGTACGGAACCGAGCCAACCGCTCCTTTCCACGCTCACGCATACGATGCGACCAACATGATTTTGGACGCAATCGCAGCCGTTGCACAAGTTGACGCAGATGGCAATATGCTCATCGGCCGTCAAGCACTCATCGACGCGATCGGCTCAACCTCTGGTATGGCTGGTATCACCGGCACGCTCTCTTGTGACGAGTTTGGTGACTGTGCTGATGCACGCATCGCTGTAAACCAGATTCAGAACGGCGAATTCGTTCCAGTTGCTGGCGCTGCTGACACAATGGACGGTGGCATGATGGCTGACGGTGGCTGTCACATCGACGCACCTGCTGACGCAGTTGAAATCAACATGCTCGGCTGGTCATTCCCAATTACTGACTTCTATGCAGAAGAGTTGAACAAATGTAACGAAGTTGAGAACCTAACGGTTAACACCAACTTGCTCGCTTCAACTGATGCACAAGAACAAGCAAAACTCGTTCTTTCAACTGGTGGCGACTCGCTTGACATCGTTCACGGTGCCAACGGTCAAGTTGCTGAATGGGGTAGCGCAGGCTGGCTCATGCCGCTCAACGACATGGTTGAGAAATATTGGGACGAGTACAACCTTGGTGACATCCCTGCAACTGCATGGGAAGGCGCAACGTTCGACGGCAACATCTACGGTGTACCAATTGTTGGTAATACACTGCATCTGATCTATAACCAAGACCTGCTCGATGAATTTGGTATCGATACGGTTCCAACCAACTACCCAGAAATGATTGAAATGTGTAACGCAATCGGTTTGGACAACCCAGACATCGATATGCCGTTCACCGTTAACCTGTCTGCTGGCTGGGCATGGGAAATCGAATTCTTCGCAATGATCCGCGCAATGGGCGGCGACTTCATCGATAGCGAAGGCAATGTGATGTTCAACAGCGACGAAGGTGTTGCTGCTGCACAGATGTTGAAAGACGTTGCAGATGCTTGTATGGGCGAAGCTGGTTACTCATTCGCACTGAATGACCAAGAAATCGCAATGCAACTTGGCACGCTGCCAATGACCCAGATGTGGGCTAGCCGTGCAGCAAACATGACCGACCCAGAACGCACCGACTTAGGTGATGTCATCGGGTACGCACCTGCACCAGCAGCAATGGCTGGCGGCCCCGGCACAGGAACAGCATGGAACGACTTCTACATGATTCCTGCCGGCGCAGCCAACGATGCTGAAATGATCTTCAAACTGATCATGGAAGCGGCTGACGAAGAAAGCCAAGCAGGCGCAGCAGCGACTGGTATGGCGGCACGTGTTTCTGCGGCTCAATTCGGTGGTCCTTACCAGCCAGCGGCGGTTCAATCAATTGCTGACGGCATTGGTATCTATCCAAAGCACCCAGCAAACGCAGTTGCACGCGCCAAACTTGGCGAATTCCTGCCGTTGATTGGTACAGGCGAAATGACCGCAGAAGAAGCGTTGAACGCGGCTGCTGAGGCATATACCGAAGAAGTTGAAGCGCAGGGCTTGCTCGGCGCAATCGGCGACGACGGCGACATGGGCGAAATGATGGAAGGCGCTGAGGGCTCTCTCGACTGTATGGTTGAAGCACCTGCGGACGCAACTGAAATCAACATGCTCGGCTGGTCATTCCCAATCACCGACTTCTATGCGGAAGAACTGAACAAATGTAATGAGGTTGATAACTTGACAGTTAACACCAACTTGCTTGCTTCAACTGACGCTCAAGAACAGGCAAAACTTGTTCTCTCAACTGGTGGCGACTCACTTGACATCGTTCACGGTGCTAACGGCCAAGTTGGCGAATGGGGTAGCGCAGGCTGGCTCATGCCGCTCAACGACATGGTTGAGAAATATTGGGACGAGTACAACCTCGGTGACATTCCACAAACTGCGTGGGATGGTGCGACCTTTGAAGGCAACATCTATGGTGTGCCGATTGTAGGTAACACACTCCACATCATCTACAACAGCGACATCCTCGCGGCCGAAGGAATCGACACGATTCCAACCACTTACCCAGAGATTATCGAGATGTGTAACACCATCGGTCTCGACAACCCAGACTATGACATGCCGTTCACGGTGAACTTGTCAGCTGGTTGGGCATGGGAAATTGAGTTCTTCGCAATGCTTGGCAGCTTCGGCGGTCAATTCCTTGGCGATGACAACATGCCAACATTCAACGGTGAAGAAGGCGTTTCTGCGGCTCAGATGTTGAAAGACGTTGCTGATGCTTGTATGGGTGAGGCTGGTTACTCATTCGCACTCAACGACCAAGAAGTTGCGATGCAACTTGGCACGCTGCCAATGACCCAAATGTGGGCTAGCCGCGCTGCAAACATGACCGACCCAGAACGCACCGACTTGGGCGACGTTATCGACTACGCACCTGCGGCGGCTGCAATGGCTGGCCTGCCAGGCACTGGTACAGCATGGAATGATTACTACATGATTCCTGCTGGCGCAGCGAACGACGCAGAATTGATCTTCAAATTGATCATGGATGCGGCCGATATGGCAAGCCAAGCGGCGGCGGCTGAGACGGGCATGGCTGCACGTACCTCTGCTGCACAGTTCGGTGGTCCTTACCAGCCAGCGGCGGTTCAATCAATCGCTGACGGCATTGGTATCTACCAGAAGAATCCTGCGGTTGCAATCGTTCGTGCCAAATTGGGTGAATTCCTCCCACTGATCGGCACAGGCGAAATGACCCCAGAAGAAGCGTTGAACGCAGCGGCCGAAGCGTATATCGAAGAAGCTACCGCACAAGGCTTGATCGACGGGTAGAAGAAAAAAGATAGATATTAAAGGATGAAGGACACGTTTCCTTCGTCCTTTAAGTGATAGTCACAACCTGCGTAACCCAACGGGTAAACAGTGTGTGGGTCGTGACTATCACTGATTGAATGCTAACAACGTGAAATGATTTGGATTGGGCGCTTGACGCAATCCAAACTGTTTCACCCCGAATACACACCCATAGTTGTTAGAGAAAGAGAGGTAAGTCCTTCATGAAACGCAAGACGTTTTTTCAGTTTGCTGCACCCAGCATGGCGCTAATGGTGTTCTTGATGGTAGTCCCACTAGCCGCTGCACTCTGGCTTGGGATGCAGTTTTTGACCTTTCGCACAATACAAGACGGCCCGCAGTGGGTTGGATTTGCGAACTATATTGATATCCTAAGCGACCCTAAATTTTGGCAATCGTTCCGCTTTACGGCGCTCTACACAGTGATTGTTGTCCCTGTGAGGCTTGTGATTGGGTTTGTGATAGCACTCATGCTTGACCAAGTGTCAAAGGGTGTGCGCGGTGTCTATCTCTCAGTTTTCCTGCTGCCGTTCATTGTCGTACCGATTGTTGGTACGCTGATGTTCAAGCAGCTATTTGAGGCATCTGGCCCTGTTGCATGGTTCTATCGCGAATTTCTGGAAAAGAAATTTATTTACAACGAATTTAATGTGAAGTCACTGGTTATCCTGCATGGCATTTGGTACGTGACACCCTATGCACTGGTGACTTACTTTGCTGGTTTGCAAACGCTTCCCGGTGATCTAATCGAAGCGGCGTCAATCGATGGCGCTTCACGCATGCAGAAAATTCGCCATATTGTGATTCCGCATCTTTCGTCACTTACCGTGTTGATTATGCTGATCTCGATTATGGATTCATATCGAATTTTTGATAGTGTGTTTGTATTGGCAGAAGGTAATCCGATTTATAAAGCGGATACAGTCATGACCTACACGTTCCGAACGGCGATTCGACTCGAACGGCTCGGATTGGGTAATGCGATGGCGATTGTGACGGTTATCGGGATTATGATTGTGTTGATTCCAAACTTGTATATGTCGTATAAAGAACAGATTGAGGAGCGTTAATCATGGAGAAAATTAAGAACCCTTTCGGCCGAATTCTGATCCATATCACCCTGATGCTGTTCGCAATTTACAGCATCGTCCCCTTCTTGTGGACTACGCTGCAATCATTCAAGAACCTCAAAGACGCGAACTCCCGTACGCCCAAGTTCATCTTTAGCCCAACTTGGGAAAATTACAGTGAACTTTGGTTACGTTCCATCCCTGAAAATCCTGCGATGGTTGCCTATGTGATTCTTGCGGTTGTCGTCCTGCTGATTTGCTTCATGCTATTTGCGCAGTACATTCCCATTCCAAATAACATTATTTACGTGGGATCTGCACTTGGTTTTGGGCTGTTGTTCTGGGGTATTCCACAGTACGTCGACACCGCACAATTCTACGATTACTTCCTCAACACGCTGATTGTCACCGTTGGGACAGTCGTTATATCTATTTCGGTGGGCTGTTTGGCTGGGTACTCGTTGGCCCGCTATTCGGGTTATGCCGCAGTGGTTGTATTAATTGCAGCGCTTGCTTTCCGTGCTTTGCCGCGTATGGCCTTCATCCTGCCTTACTTCTACTTTGGGCAGTTATCTGGGCTGCTTGACACACACATTCTCGTCATTATGACGTTGGTGGCGGTGAATCAGCCGTTCACGATTTGGATGTTGCGCAGCTTCTTCATGGACATTCCCAAAGATTTAGAAGAGTCTGCGATGGTAGATGGGGCAAGCCGCCTAACCGCGTTCCGCAAAATCATTATCCCGATTATGTGGCCGGGTATCATCTCAACCGCGCTCTTTTCGCTTCTACTCGCATACAATGAGTTCCTGCTCGTTCGCATCTTGACCCAAACAAACTGGACGCTTCCTGTTGCAATCTCCCGATTCACAGGCGGCGAAGACCCACGCCATCTGACGCTGGCGGCGGCCGCTTCGGTGTCTGCAACCATCCCGTTGGTGCTGGTGATTTTGTTCTTCCAGAAAAATCTGGTGCGAGGTCTTGCCGCAGGTGCGGTCAAAGGCTAGTTTCTAGATCAGACGGTATCTTCTCGAACGTGTGCAGAAAGCACCCCCATATAACCTCCCCCAAACAAAGGGGGAGGAAGTTCCCCTACCATTAAACAGACAA
>JBMZDF010000039.1:0-21125 GCA_049614105.1 Promineifilaceae bacterium (SeqCode) | reverse complement strand
ATTGTGCCGCGAAGAGGGTAAGGATGAAGATGATTTAATATGTGAGGGTTAGTAGTCTGACACTTACAAATTCTCGCACCTTAGTTGATTTTTAACTCTAAGGTAACAATAGGACATTGGGCGGGACTTATGCTGCTCGGTAGAGGTACTTATGTCAATTGAGTTTAGATCCCAAGCGTGGAGCTTGGCAGAATTATATGAGAGCTTGGATGCTCCTGAGATAGAGCAGAGTTTAGTGCTGCTGGATGAGAAGGTAAAAACATTTGAGACATATCGGCCGAAATTAGAGGCTACAATTTCGGCCGATATGTTTAATGAGATTATTGCCCTAAACGAAGAGACATATCGTTTGTTTCGTCGTTTGTCGGGCTTTGGTGCCTTGAGCTTTTCGGGCAATACGCAAGATCAACAGGCGCAGGCATATTTAGCCCGTATCAGCCAGATTGCGGCCGAGGCAAGCAATCGAACGATGTTTTTCTCCTTATGGTGGAAGCAGGTTGATGAGGCCAACGCCGAACGTCTGCTCGCAACGGCTGGACGTTTACGCTACTGGTTAGAGCGCATCCGTGCTCAACGGCCGCACACGTTGACAGAAGCAGAAGAGAAAATCGTAAATCTCAAAAATGTTAACGGGTCAAGTGCATTGACACGGCTGTATTCATCGATTACGAACCGTTATGCATTTAAGCTTGATTTGGATGATGGGACATCTGAAGCACGAGAGATGACGCGAGCTGAAATACAAGTGTATGTGCGTTCGACGGATCCTGCCGTTCGTGCTGCCGCTTACCAAGCGCTGCTTACCGTTTATGCTGAAGAGGCCCCCATTTTGGGACAAATCTATCAAGCGTTGGTGCGTGATTGGCGCAGTGAGCACGTCGTTTTGCGTCATCATGACTCGCCAATCTCTGTGCGCAACAAAGCAAACGATATTCCTGACGAAGTTGTTCACACATTGCTCGATACGGCACGCAAAAATGCCCCATTGTTTCAACGCTTCTTTCAATTAAAAGCACGTTGGCTTAATGTGGACAAATTGCGCCGCTATGATGTGTATGCGCCCGTTGTTAAATCGACGAGCACATATAATTTCGATGATGCGGTAAAACTGGTTTTGGATAGCTTTAACGAGTTTGATCCTCAAATTTCGCAGCTAGCGTTGCGGGTTTTTGAAGACGAACATTATGATAGCGAAAGTCGTAAAGGTAAGCGGGGCGGGGCGTTTTGCGCCACAATCGATCCGCAGCTAACACCTTATGTGTTGCAGTCGTTCCAAGGCGAAGCGCGTGATTTGGCAACGATGGCGCATGAACTCGGTCATGCCGTTCACGCAATGCTTGCTGAGCACCAATCCTCATTAACACAACAAGCAACCTTGCCGCTGGCTGAAACAGCTTCGACCTTTGGCGAAATGTTGCTGTTGGATAAGATGCTGGCGTCTGATCCTGAAGAAGATGTACAGCGCGATCTGCTGTTTAGCAGCATGGATGATGCTTACGCAACGATCATGCGTCAAATCTATTTTGCTCAGTTTGAGGTAGACGCGCATGAAGCGATTGCCAATAACGCATCGGTTGATGAACTAAGTGAAATTTATTTGAACCTGTTGCATGAGCAGTTCGGCGATGCATTAGACATTAGCGACGACTTTAAGCATGAATGGGTCGCGATTCCGCATTTTTACAATACGCCTTTTTATGTTTATGCGTATGCGTTTGGTCAGCTTTTGGCGCTGGCACTCTATCGGCAATATAAGGTAGAGGGAGACGCAATGATTCCACGCTATGTGGAACTGCTGGCGGCTGGAAGTTCTGAAGCGCCAATTGTGATTTTGGAACGGGCGGGTATTGATGTTTATTCGGCCGAATTCTGGCAGGGTGGATTTGACTACCTCGCTGAACAGCTTGAACAGTTAGAGGCGCTACCGCTACCAACTGCCGTGTGCGGATCTCGCTTGAGGATAAATCAAGCCTGAAATCGGCCAGTGGCTCAAATAGTGCTTCAAACTCAGAAGGCGCGTTCAGATCGGCAACGGTTTGGAACACGCCTTTTTTGTTGACACGTCCCGCCACAAGAAAATGGCAACCAGATTGCTGTAGCTCTAAAAGGGCAGCCAGCATTGCTGTTTCGCTATTATTATAGTAGCGAGGTTCAATAATTCGTGCGGCAGTGTCAAACCCAACGACAAACGTCGTTGCCCCAAATATGCGGGCTTTTTCAACAAAAGTTGGCATGCTCGTGATATACACGGGCCAATCCCCTGCAAACTGCGTCAAACGTTGCCCGATCACATTTTTATCAAGCGGCGGTTTATCTACATTGAATGCGGTGATTTCAAAGGCGATCGGTTTGCCCAAGTGCGCCATGGCCGCACGTGCCATTGCTACATGACCCGCATGCAAGGGATTGAACGAGCCAGATAGAACAACCTGCGGGTTTACATCTTGTCGTCGAATGCGTCCGTGATCATGAACGGCAAAATAGGGGATCTTGGTAGACAGCAGTTGGTCCGTTGCCGCTTGAAAGTCATGCTGGATGGTGTTGTATTGGTCGCCAGCGTTTAATTTGATGTCAAGCACCTGCTCAAACCCAATGGCCTCAGCAATCGCGTTGACGATTAAACGGCTAATCAGCGCTTCCTCTTCTGCACGATTGCGAGCGCCTTTGTTTAGTTTGATGCTATAGGTTGTGATCTTTTGAGTTGACCAAGCGGTGATATGGGCGTGATGCTCGCCTTTTTTCGGCCGATTCGTCGCAATCGCCGCCGTACAAGCCACCCCAATCAAAGGCGCATCATCTTCGGCCAGTTGATAAGCCCGTTGTAGGGCTTTCCCCGCCAACAGTTGGGCTGTTTTTTGTGAGACAAATTTTTTGGGTGTCTGCCCAAGAAACTCAGTAGAGGCACTTTTGCTATACGGCACGATCGATTCAAGCATGGTGTTGCTTGCGCCAGCGATAGCAAACAGGTCTGCGACCGCCTGCGTTCCCGCGCCTGTTGTCACAAGGACGATTTTTTCATGGGTTTCATGAATTTGCTCAATCAATCTGCTAATGTCTGCATCCATGCCCTAATTTTACCTCTGGTGTAGGCGGCATGGTAGCTTTGTTTAAGGTGAGATAGTTATGCAATCGTATGAAATTGCTAATCGGCTGCTTGGATGTCGGGCAGGGCGGGCTGTGAAATTGTAAGCTCCCTCATCGGCCGAAGTGGTCTTTAGAAGCTCAAATAATTCTCAAGATTGAACATTTAACAGGAATGTTTCACGTGAAACACACCTGTTATGTACTGGTAAAATCATTTTATGAACAACAAAACACGACGATTTATAGTGGGTATTTCTGGCGCAAGCGGTGTAATTTATGCGATTCGATTGCTTGAACTGTTGCGCACCGTGCCTGATGTCGAGACGCATCTCGTGATGAGTGCAGCGGCGGCACAGACAATCGGTTTGGAAACGGACTATACATCTGCACAGGTTGAGGCACTGGCCGACAAATCGTACCGTTTCCGAGACATTGCGGCGGCAATTTCTTCTGGATCGTTCAAAACAGACGGCATGATTGTTGTGCCTTGTTCAATGAAGACACTTTCGGGCATTGCATACTCATTTAGCGACAATTTGTTGTTGCGTGCGGCCGATGTTGTGCTGAAGGATCGCCGTCGTTTGATCATTGTTCCACGTGAAACACCCCTCCATTTGGGCCATTTACGCGCTATGACGTTGGTTGTTGAGATGGGCGCTTTGCTTGTGCCGCCGCTGCCTGCTTTCTATCATCGGCCGAAAACAATCGACGACATTGTGAATCAAACGGTCAACCGCCTGCTAGACTTGATCGACGTGGAACTACCTGACGACCTTTTCCAACGCTGGGAAGGGGGACAAGCCGCTGCTGCCAATAAAGCCAACGAGCATAAACAGGCGTCCAATGAATAAATTAACGCTCTCCAAAACTGCTATCGCCGCGAACCAGCTGTTGCAACAAAAAGCCCTTGCATACCTCAGTGTGCATAATGTGATGACCCTTGCCACGCATGGGGCAAGCGGCAGTTGGGCAGCAGCCGTATTTTATGTCAACGATCAGTTTGATCTGTACTTTTTGTCGGCAGGGCATACGCAGCATGCAACGCATATTGCTGAGAATCCAAAGATTGCGGCAGCGATTCATGAGGACTATAAAGATTGGCCTGAGATTAAAGGGATACAGTTGCGTGGAGAGGCTATTTTGTTAGATGGGGCGTTGCGTGAGGCTGCAATTGAACGTTATTTAGAAAAATACCCGTTTGTTGCGAATTCGGCCGAATTACAACCCGCCCTGCGTCGTGTCAACTGGTATCGACTGCGTTGCGACCAACTTTATATGATCGACAACAGCGTAAAACTGGGGCATCGGGATTTGATTATTGACAACTGTTGAGAACGTATTGAAGGTAGGATGCTTTTTCGGCCGAATCATATAACGCCAAAGCGGCCTCGGTTAAATTAAAGGTATCCCGATACTCTTTTTGTAACTCGTCTAGATACGCATAGTCACTTTTGATAATTGCATCCTGTAGCAAGCGCGAGCCGTTTGCAAGCAGGGTGATAGGCATAGACGCCAAGGGCTGATCCTCTACGTCGGGCAGTGTGATGATATTTGCGCGGCGTGCAACACGCAAAATATCGTTGATGATGCTTTTCGAGGTCGGGTTACCACTTGCCTCATAGGAGTTGAATAGCAATTCAACCGCCTCATGCCAGCGTATCGGTGTTTCTGCGGCATGAATAAGCTGTAGCATATCCCGCAAAATGGGGAGACGGATTGGTGCGGCCACAACGCGCAGCCCGTGCCGTTTGAGCGCACTGCGATATTTAAGATATAACTCGCCTCCGTCCTGAATCTGCGCCCCCAGCGAACTGACATATAAAGTCGTCCCGTCGCGTTCTAGATGCACAATGTCGGGATATTGTTCCAGCATTTTGCTAAACCCTTGTTTGCCCTGAGTTGATTCTGCAAATGCATCGTTGCTAACCTGCTGTAGGTAGCTGCGGAACAAACTGGCCTGTACGCGAGTTTGATGTTGGAAGGCTATGCCGGCTGCTGCTGACATCCAGATCCGCATCTGATTATCAGTCGTTGCCAAATGCTCACCCGCAATATCATCATAGTAGAGGTAATCGTCACACAGCGCGATTAAGCTCGAATTTGTTGTATGGCGCACACCGAGTCCAACAACAATTTTGTTGTGCCGTCTCAATACTTGGACTAGCGGCATAAAGTCTCGATCGCCTGTGATAACAACGTAGGTTCCAAAACGCTCGTACCCGTTGACCAATGTCTCGATGGCGTCGGCAACCATCTGAATATCAGCTAAATTTTTATCTGTATTGTTGAGACGAACAACAGATTGGAGTTCAAATCCAGCTTGGGCAAGCTGGCGGGGAACCTGTTGGCTCTGGCGGAAGTCGCCATAAGCACGGCGCAGGACAATGCGTCCACCAGTCGTAGATTTGAGGTGTTCGAGGATTAGCTCAATGTCAAACGGCAATCCCGCTTCCATTGCGCCAATTAAAAGGTTATCAAGATCGAGAAAGAGGGCTATATTTTGGCTCATGAAATCCTTCTCTAACTGCTTATTTTGATTGTACAGCAACGCTGTCCTGTTTGCTATGGGTACGTTTCACGTGAAACATGTATTGATCATCAATTTTATGGGAACCTCGTGAATCAATCATTGCATCTACTGAACAGCTTGATACTATTGACGCATGACAAAAATGCCATCGGTATGTGATTATGAAGGGTCTGACTATCGGACACGCTTTTGGGAAAATCAGGGGCGCGATTATGAAGATTTGGTGGAGCGGATTGCGCTGCGCCGTTTGATGCCTGCGACTGGAAAAACGTTGTTGGATATTGGCGCTGGCTTCGGCCGATACGCGGACGAGTTCAAAGGATATGAACAGGTTGTACTGCTTGATTACTCCGCCTCGTTGTTGAGAGAAGCACGCGAACGTCTTGGTGATGATCCACGCTATAAGTTTGTAGCTGCCAACTGGTATCAAATGCCCTTTGTTGCAGGACTCTTTCAAACGTTGGTGCAGATCCGCACAATCCATCACGCGGCCGATGTGCCAGGTTTGTTTAGCGAACTAGCTCGGATCTCTCAGCCAAATGGCACATACGTTTTGGAATTTGCCAACAAGCGCAATCTAAAAGCGATTGGCCGCTACATGTTGGGGAAACAAACATGGGAACCCTTCACAACCGAGCCTGTCGAGTTTGTCGAATTGAATTTTGACTTTCACCCTAAATACATCCGCGAACAACTCACAGCCGCCCAGTTTGATGCGGGTAAAACAATTCCCGTTTCCCACTTTCGTCTTGGCGCGTTAAAGCGCAACGTGCCGACTAAATTATTGGTTTCGATGGATCGCGTTGCACAATTCTCTGGCTCGATGTGGCAGTTTACGCCAAGCGTTTTTATCAAAAGCGAGACACCAACGACAGGAAGTTTTGCATTGCCTACCCAGTTTTTTGCCTGCCCGACGTGCCAAGCACCGCTTAAAGAGGAGGGCGATCGCCTGCCTTGTTCATGTGGTCGCGTGTGGGGCATTGAGGATGGGGTTTATAATTTCAAAGAGCCGATTGCTGAGTAAGTAGCAGGCCTGTTTTAAGTGAGCGGATGAATAGGATTGAGACAGAATTTGTCGAAGTTTTCACGTCACCGCTTCGGGTTCGACAGGATATTTTACAAATTCTGTCGAACCATTGGCCTTTTATTTTTTGCAAAAAACTCCTGTTGATTAAGAAAATAAAATAGTTTTCCACACTAAAGATCTCTTTTCCACAGTTTTTACACAGTTATCCACAGATAGACGGGGTTTTTTAGATAAAGTATAAATAAGTTGGCAACGATCAGAGCGGTCATTCTAACGTTTTTCTTCCACACTAATTTCACCAATTTTAAACGTCATGTCGCCATCATCGGGGGTTGCTGCCAAGCGTGCAAACGCCGAATCATAAAAACCAATCCGCAACGGGTAGCGACCTGCGGGCAGATCTACTGGCAACGCGACCACATATTGATCGTTGAACTGCTCACCTGCTGACCACCAATGGGTCGGATAAGCGCCTTGAAGTGGGGTGCTGTCCCCTTGGGCTAGCGGGGCTGCGCCGATGGGGCCTAGATGAACGAGCGTCGAGAGCGTTTGCTGCTGATCGTCCGTCACTTGCCAACGCACATCAACCGTGATCAAATCGCCAGGGTGTGCAGTGAGAGAATTGATTTCGGCCGAAATCAACTCAATCCCCCCCCCAAACCGAGCCAGCGGCTCACCCTCCCGCGCAACAAAATCAGACGCCTGACCCACCTTCACAAACCCAAGATCAATGGAGCCAGCATCGACCACACGCAAATTAACCTTCGCCTGCGTTGGCGTCACGATTTGTTTATCAAGCCGCACGCCCGCCTGTGTTGGCACAATTTTACTAGTCGGCCAAAATGAAGCCGGATATAAGCCACCACCGTGCAGTGTTTGCAGCTTGCCTACGGACATTTGTTGCCGACCGAATAGCTCAAACACAATGTCTGAATCGATCTCAACGGGCGCACTAGATTGCCAATACAAATCGATCCACACCGTATCACGCGGCTGAAAACGATTGTCGCGCAGCCTGTAGGCAAGCAACGCAATCTCAGGCGTTAGCTGCTGTTCAACAAGGACAACATCTTCAGGGAGGGTGTCGAGTGTTGCCATCGGCCGATAAATAGAGGGAATCGTAAACAGCGCCACAAACCAAGTCGCAATGACGGTTGGCACAAGCAATAGCCAAAGACGCCGCTCTAGAAAATAAGACAAACCATAGCTCACCCCCAGCGCAAGCGGCACAAGCGCTGGGAACAACAAACGCCCTTGCGCACCAGGCGCACGCAGCATAAAAATGACCATTCCCGCGTAGATCGCCACAATCCAGCCGCTGAGCAGAAAAGGTAGCCATGCAAACGAAGCGCGTTGCTGAATGCTGCCAAATCCCGCGACGCTGACAATCACAATCCAAATGCTATAAACCCACGGGGGGGACAGCACGTTAAACCAGCCAAACACGCCAATCATGGACCATAAAATGCCAGATGTCTCTCCAAATACTTGCAACAGCGTTGCTTCACGGTCGCCGCCAAACACGTCGATCAGTCGACTAACGGCGGTTATGTCGCCATAAATTTGCCAGTTTCGCAACAATAGCCAACCTGCCAGCAGCACAAACAGCAGCAGGACAAGCGATCCGCCGCGTAGCCCACGCGACCATTGTTTCTGTTGCCACGCCCAAATGCCGATAAATCCCAGCACGTAGACAAGCAAAATTAGCCCTGACATTTTGCTGAGCATGGCAGCGGCCGTTGTTAAACCGATCAGGATGAATTGGAGCGAGGTGGGTTCGGCCGATTTCCACAGCTTGATCAACTGCCACAGCGTGAGCGTCGCAAAGCAAATAATGGCGACATCGTTGTTGATATAGCCATGTAGAAAGTTGAATTGAGGTAGAAACGCTACCAGCGCAACAGCCAACAGGGCGCGTTTTTCTTTGCTCGGCCACATCAATTTGGCACATTGGTAGATGCCAAACAGCGTGACAGCACCAAATAGGCTTGAGAAGCCACGCAGCAGGTGCGCCGCTAAGACCCAGCTTGACCAAGGCCAATTTTCGGCCGAACTATGCACAAAGCGATTCAAATTAGTCGGTGAACTTGGATCGCCCATCTGTACAAAGCGATTGAACCAAATATCCTCCCCAACACCCTCAACCGTCAAACCCAGCGGACGTATTAACCAGCTTCCCAGCCAATAATAGAGCGGTGGTTGTGCCGCCTCCTGATGTAACAATTCGGTTGCTTCCGTGCCAGCAATCGGTAAACGGCCCGTTTCCGCCATGTAGAGCGCCACAAAAAAATGATTATGTTCGTCGGGCGCTTCAAAAAGTGGCGTCATGACACCGTAGGTCAAACTCGTTAACAGGTATCCGGCGATGAGCAGCCAGAGCCAGCGCTGTTGGGCAACGTTATTCATGGCAGGGTGATGGTTGTTAGTTGAAGCTGATCGAAAGGCAACGCTTGACCGTTTTGCTGCACGGGCAGGCGTTGTCCTGTCTCGGGATGATAAAAACCGAGCAAGATTTGATATGTGCCGCTGGGTAACTCTGTTGGCAGTGTCAAACGACGTGTATCTTGTAGAATTTCGCCAACGCGCCAGCCGCTTGTGGGGCGCGTCAATCCAACGGGAATGCTGTTAGAGCTTGTGAGTGGGGGTTGATCCGCTTCGGCCGAAAAATGGACAAACACCCAATAATCATCTGCAATTTCCGCCAACGACTCCCAATAAAGCGCCAGCTCGATTGTCTCATCATCTGAGCGATCTAGTTCGTAGCCTGCCAACGTAACCGCATCGCCAAAACTATTTTCTGTGAGGGGCAGCAGATCCGCAGGCAAGTCCGTTACGATGGGGAAGGGGTCGATGCGAAATGCGCCAGAGCGGTTGATCTCAGACTGCCAAGGTCGCCACCGTGGACGTCCTTTTAAAATAGACGCCTCAGATTTAACCGACCAAGTGAGCGTATAGTCACCTGCCGCGACATTGGCCGCAGGAAAGATCCCCAGCGGCTTGGCGATCAACGTATTGAGTGGCACTTGTTCAGGCGCAAGCCACGCTGGGAAAATAGCGGCCGTCTCGTCATGAATCAGCCCGTCTGGGCCGTTGACGCGTAGTTGAAACTGCCACGCTTCTGTCATCGGCTCGGTGACGCGCCAATAGGCAGTGAGAGGAACCGCATTGCCTGGTCGAACGCTTTCTTCTGCAAGCTGGACGCCGACTAATTCAATACCGTTCTCAAATCTAACAAGAACGTTTGTTCTTGTATCTGGCTGTGGCGCGTTTGTAATTTCAAGATCGCCTAGCGGATGCCAAACGTCTGAAGCGCTTCTGCTGTTGAGCCAAAGTTGATAAGAGCTTGGCGGTAGGGCGCTTGGGATAGCGAGCGCATAACTTGTGTGGAGGTTTGTTGATGTGGTTAGTTTGTTTGGTAAATCGGCCGAATCTTCCGCCGCCCAAAATTCCCAAACACCCCGCTGCCAAACGCTCCCATCTGGCGCACGCAGTTCAAACTGGAGCGGTTCAAAGGCGAGATCATCATCTTTTTCGCGTGTCCACCATAAATCGACCCAAATCATTTCTGGGCCTAATGACAACCGTTGTGCGTTTAGTCTGGGCAACTGAGACGAGCCTTGCCAATCGACAAGCGTTGCATCGTTGGGGGCGCTGCCCGTCAGGCGCGGTGCGTAGGCACTGATCAACATTTCGGTATTGTTGCCGTGAAACCAATGACGGTCTGCGACAAAAAATTGTTCATCCAGCACGGTGCGAATAAGTTGGTCATCGTCGCCTGGGTAGGGCGGTGGGGCGCTCATAAACCAAATGCGTTCGGCCGATGTACCCGCTAGTTCTGCCTGCGTCTCTGCTGTGGCAAAGGTCGTATAAGATGGCAGGGTCGTCACAGGCAGATCGGCCCGTGTCGTGTAGTGCGTCTGCATCGGCATCAGGATCGCGCTGTTGTAAACGACGAGATCGCGATCGGTTGCGTGCTGGTCCACATAACGCACTAAATCGCGATAGTTATCTTTCGCATAGTTCGGATTACGGTAGAGGTTGTTGAGCGAGGTCAATTGACTGGTCAGCACGACAAGGGCGATGAGTGGGGTGAGGTATTTCGGCCGAATTTCCACAATCGCCACCGCCAGCAGCAGCACAAACGCAGGCAGCCCGACCATCATATGATGCGGCCCCAAATACATCGGCTTAAATAGGTAGGAGCCAGCCAGCAGGCCAACCGTTGCCGCCAAAAGATAGGTGAGCAAAAATGCTCGTTGAAATAATCGTGCTTTCCAAACGCCAAGCAACAATACGATCCCCAGCAGCACAAGCAGGGGGTATGTCCATGTTTGGGTGTAGTCAGCCGTTCGGCCGAAGCCAAAGCCGCGCAGCACGTCTAAAAAGAATATCTCAGGCGAAATTAAATAGTAGCTGGCTTCTTCACCCGCCAACAGGCGTGGAATCACAATCGGGATGAGCGGCAACGATGCAACAACGCCCGACGCGAGAATGCCCGCAACCAGCTTCCAAAGCTGACGCGACCACAAGATCCATAGCCAAACAACGCCCTGCGCCAAAATCAGAAAGGCGGCGGTGTAATGCGTGTAGATTGCTAACCCAGCAAAAAGCGTATATGCAGCCACCCAACGCGGCAGTCGTGTTATCGTGTGTTCTTCCCATGCGTGCCAGAGCATGAGGCTGGCTAGCAACATACAAAGCACAAGCAAAGTGTACATGCGTGCTTCTTGGGCGTACCAAATATGCAGGGGGTTGATCGCCATCAAAATGGCGGCAATGAGGCCTACGTGGGGGTTGAACAGATTTCGGCCGAAATGGCCAATCACTGGAATCGTTAATGTGCCAAACACAACCGCCACAAATCGATAGGCTAAATCAGAGGTTCCTAATAGGCGACGGGTCAGATGAATGATCAAAAAGTAGAGTGGTGGGTGCGTATCCTGTGACACGATTCCTTGGATCACGACCTGATTCGATAAAATCTCGCGCACCGACAAAGCCGACCGCAGCGGCGTCAGCACCTCATCCGACCAAAAACTCATCGTATCAATGCCATAAACACGCAGCACAAAACCCCCAAGTACAATCAAAAGCATCGCCCAGCGGCGAGTGGGTTGGTGGGGTACAGCAATCATGGCGAGAATTGTATACTGAATTGCGAATCCCGTTTAACTTATTCATTTCGCATGATTAGGTTGATCGCGCCGCGTGTATCAGTGTATTCTGCAACTTATTAATGCCGTTCTGCGTATTATTGTTACCTCAAACTCACACAGCGGAGCACAAATGCCCTCATTTGCAATTGAAACAATCAACCTCACACGAAAATTTGGGAACAACCTAGCCGTTAATCAGCTTAACCTGCAAGTGCCAGAAGGTGAATTTTTTGGCTTCTTAGGCCCCAACGGTGCAGGAAAATCAACAACCATCAAAATGTTAGTTGGCCTGTTGCGCCCCACCAGCGGAAGCGCACACATTAGCGGTATCGACGTTTGGAAAAATCCGTTGGAGGCAAAACGTCGCGTGGGTGTTTTACCCGAAGGAATGAACCTGTATGAACGTTTATCGGGACGCGAGTTTGTCGAGTTTGCTGGCACGATGTATGGCGTTGGGCAGGCTGACGTGCGTAAACGGGCGGCCGAACTGCTTGATCTGATGGATCTAACGGAGGCGGCTGACAAACTGATTGTTGATTACTCCGCAGGCATGAAAAAGAAAACGGGGCTTGCAGCCGCGCTGATTCATGCCCCACAGGTAATCTTTCTTGACGAGCCGTTTGAAGGGGTTGACGCGATTTCTGGCCGTGCCATCCGCAATATTTTGCAGCGCTTGCGTGAAGGCGGCACGACGATATTTTTCTCCTCACACATTATGGAAGTGGTCGAACGTTTGTGTACGCGGATCGCAGTGATCAACGACGGGCAAATTGTGGCGGAAGGATCGATCGAGTCGTTGCGGGAGCAGGCGGCCCAAGGTAGCTCGGCTACCTTGGAAGAAATTTTCCTCAAGGCGGTGGGCGCTGAGTCAGAAGTTGCCAACGAAGGAGGCTTGTCATGGCTAAACTAACGGGGGTTGCTAAACATCGGGCGCTGTTCAAACTGCGGGGACTACTCACTTGGCGACGCTATACGGCCGAACGAGGGCGCTTTGTCGGACTTGTGATCGCCTTTCTCTTTTTTGTGCCGACTATTTTAGGCATGTCGGCCGGCTCATGGTTTGGCTATACCCACGCACCCGACAACTGGCCTTTCCAGATTTTGGGGATGGTGCTGGTCGCACTTTGGGCAGGCTGGGTTATTTTTCCCGTGCTGGTTGCGCCGCTTAGCGAGGGGGTCAGCTTAGAGCAACTGCTGGTCTACCCTTTGGCTCGTCGTGATTTGGTGCTCAGTAATTTGATCGGGTCGTTTTATGATTATTCGACCTACATGATTTTGCCGTTTTTTGTGGCGATGTTTGTCGCCTTTGGCGGCTTCGGCCGATTTTCCCACCCATCAACCAGCCTCCTATTTATCCCGCTCCTGTTTGTCATCACGCTGCTGGCCTATGGACACATGATTGTCACCAGCCAACTCGCTATGACGGCCCTCGGCGGCATTTTGCAAAGCCGGCGGATGCGCGACATGGCGATAGCGTTCTTCTCACTGATGGGGTTAGGCTGCTGGGCTAGTTCGCAGCTTATCACGCTTGTGATCGAGCGTTTTGAGGAGGTCCTTGCGGCCGAACAGTTCTTTACTATCCAGCCACAGCTAATTTTGCGCTGGTTTCCCACGGGCGCATTAGCCAGCGCCGTCGAGCAAGCTGCCAACGGTGCGTGGGGGCAATCTATTTTGTGGATCGCTTACTCAACCGTTTTATTGATCGGGTTAGGCTGGTTGTGGGGTCTATTGCTTGAGCGTCTGCTGACAGGGGATGGCTTCCTGATTAACTTTTTACCTGCGGCTGAGCCAGAGCAAACGCCGCAAGTGGTCAGAAAACAAGCGGACTGGTCGTGGTTGGAGCGCTGGATTTCGGCCGAAACAGTCGCCATCGCCCGCAAAGAGTTCCAAATGGCGTGGCGTGTTCCCCAACGACGCCTCAACACGATTATGCTATTCATCATGCCTATTATGGCAGGTGTTGCACCCTTGCTGACAATCGATGAACTCAGCGAATTTACCGTTGATCCAACCAATATACTGGTTGTTTACCCACTCTATTCACTTTTCATCTTTTTGGCATTAAGTCAAAATATGCTCGGTTGGGAACATAATGGATTGCCAACGCTGTTACTGACCCCTGTCAGTCGCCACCGCATCTTTCTTGGCAAAAGCTTGATGATGATCATCTTAGGCAGTATTCCGTTGAGCATGCTCACCGTGCTTGTGATCGCAACCTCTGGCAGTTGGATTTATCTGTTTTGGCTTGTGGCTGCGGTTTTGATCGGCCTGCTGCCGATTGCGGTGGGCAGCGTTGTTTCGGCTATGTTTCCTTATCCTGTCCAACTAGACTACGAGCGTAACCGTAACTCGATGAACCGCGCAGGCTGCATCGCAATGCTGATGCTCATGATCCCCGCGCCGATTATTATGGTTGCGCTCAGCACCCCCCTCGTAGCAACCTTTTTGATCTATCGTATTTTCCCACAGTTTAATTGGGCAATTGTGCCGCTGGCATTGGTTGGCGCAGCGGTTGCGCTGGCGTCGTTTTGGTACGGAACGCGCTGGGCTGGTAATTTGCTGCTGGAGCGGGAGCCAGAAGCGATCGAAGATGCACGCCCAACGAAAGGGGACTAAAAAAATAGAGAATGGCGAATAAAGTTTTTCATTCACCATTCTCTATTTCTTTGTTTTCTCAAGTCTGTTTATAAGCCGCATTCTGTACCCTAAAAGGGTGATGATCATCTATCTGGGATGCCTGTTGCCAGACACCTCGTGCAGCCTACCCGAATGTTAGATAGAGCGAGCAGCTCTTGCATTCTGCTTGGCCTTGCTCCCAGTGGGGTTTACCGAGCCGCCGCTGTTACCAACGACGCTGGTGGTCTCTTACACCACCCTTTCACGCTCGCCATCTGATGCGAACATCAAAAGGCAATATCTTCTCTGTGGCACTTTCCGGCGGGTTACCCCGCCCGGCAGTTAGCCGGCACCGTTGCTCTATGGAGTGCGGACTTTCCTCAGCAGCGTTGCTGCCGCGATCATCCAACTAACTTGAGACCCAAATAGTAACATTTTTTGTCTCAAATGCTTACTATTTTGGCAACTGTCGCAAATTTGTCGCTGATGTCGAGGATTTGTCGCCTAAATGGGTGCTTTCTTCGACTACAATGCGATCGAGGCATACCTATGAATTGTCCCGTTTGTGAAACTCGATTAAAAACTTTGACCTGTACTGTGTGCGAAACCGCGTTTTCGCGTGCTGAGTTTGATAAGCTGCGCCAGCTTGATTATTTGTTGCGTGCGACAGAAGATTGGTCGCCTAACAATATGATAGAACGGCGACAGCGTTACATGGAAGCCAATGCGCAGTTCCGTGAACAGGCGTTTGCTCGCGTTCGTGAGATGTGGCGTTTGAAGATGTCGCCGCCAGAGAAAGCCCCATTGCCCAAAATAGAGCCATTGCCAGAAGCGGTTTTGCCAACAGAAAAATCCCCGCAGACCGCTGAATCGCTGCCTGTACAAAAGGAACCTATCGAAGCTGTAGTACCTGTTGCATCGGCCGAGGCTGCTAAATTGCAGCCTATTGCAGCACAGGCAACCCCTCAAACACAATCCGTTCCAAGCCCACCAAAACGTACTTTTGAACAATGGCTATTTAGCGAGAACACGATTAAGTCAGCAATTTATTCAGGTGCTGCCCTGTTTATCTTAGCCGGATTTATTTTTGTGGGGGCCAATTGGTCACGGTTGCCCGGTGTTGGCAAACTTGCGGTGACGCTGGTTGCGACCACTTTGACCTGTAGGGCGGGCTTCAGTTTGATGATGCGCTCTAAAACATTGCGCATTGGTGGATTGGCGCTGCTCGGCATCTCGGCCGGGTTTGCCCCCCTCAACCCCTATGTCGTTGATGCATACTTGGTCGATCTAGATGTAACAACGATGTGGTTGTTTGGATCGCTGGCCTGTACATTGTTCTATATTTGGCTGTTGCGGCACACAAAAACGATCTTGTTTGGTTTATTTGTTGCGCTGGGCGTTATTTGTACGCAGTCTAGCGTGTATGCCGTGCTGAATGCGAACGGTACGATTATGGCAACCTTGATAATGTTGCTACCGTTCACGCTGCTGTGGATTGCGCTGCGTTGGCGTGAGAAGCGTTATGTTTTTCGGCCGAATTACACCCTAGCACACATAATCGCCTTCTTCGCCTATTGTGCCATTTTGATCGCCACCGTTGCAACCGACACACCGTATCCAGACCACACATGGTCTGAGTCGCACTGGTGGTTTGTGATCGCGGTGGTGATTGGCTGCGGCTTCTACGTCGCTAACTTTCACGCAATCAAATCGCAGTTAAGCGAAATTTTAGCCGCCACCGCATTTGGCAGCGGTTCGATTATTCTCACAACCCATCTGGTCAACTTTTACCTCACTAATCGTTCAGGTGGGAGCAACACGGAAGCAGCGCTTGGCATTACCTTCGCCCTGTTAATGGCATTTTATTTAGTCATTGGGTTTGCAGCGTCCCGCTATCGATTGTGGCTACACGGCACAGGTGTACTGCTCAGCTTGCTTGCAATCAGTATGACGTGGGAAATACCGCTGGCGGCAACAATCGTTCTGTTGACGGTCGCCGTTGTCTATGCATTTGCCGCCGCACACTATCATTTTCCTTGGCTGATTGTGCCTAGTCTAATTGCGCTCTACTTAACCGTTTGGTCGTTCTGGCAAATTGGCGAGGTGAACATTGAACCTGCCTTAATTTTGTCATATGCGGGGATTGCCGTGTTGCTGCTTGGCATTGGACGCTGGTTCCGAACCCGTCAGACGTTGACCTGTTTGTTGTTGATGGTTGCGGGAAGCGTGACGCTGGCGGCATCTTTTTTGGTCAGTCTTTCGGCCGAAAACAAATGGCTCGCCGTGTGGCTCTCACTCGTTGTTGCGTTGGTCTGCCTAACGCTAACTTGGCTCGAACGGGAGAGCTTGCTAGACGACACATTTAAACCAAAAGCCCCCATTCTAGCCTCCCCAGGGTTTTTAACAGGCGTCGCCGCACTCGCCATTTTTGCTGGTCACTTCAACCTGATGGCTGTTCTTTCCAATAATCAAGACGGCAACTGGCCGCTGATTAGCGTCGGATTATCGAGTGCTTTTGTGTTGATTAGTTGGCTGTTGCGTTCCAAGATGTTGCACAAGCTGTTTGGTTTGCCGCTCAACGTGATGGGGTTTGCCACCAGTTTTGTGCCATTCTTGTTTGCATTCGAGTTTGACTGGTGGGTGCTCAGCACCGTTTCCGTTGTGATTGGTGCAGTGGCGATGGCCGATGGTTGGGTAAGACGTAGCGACGGGTATCGGCGCTGTCAGATATTGGCTGGCGCTGGGATGTTGATATGGGCGTTGCTGGCAAGCGTTTCGGCCGAAAATCAATGGCTCGCCGTTTGGCTCGCGCTCGGAATTGCGCTGATCTGTCTCGCCTTAACATGGATCGACCGTAAATGGTTGTTAAACACTCCCTTTGGTTCCAACAACCGCGCCGTGCCTGGCATTTTGACCGCGCTTGCCGCGCTTGCGGTCTTTATCGGCCACTTCAACCTCATGAAGATCGTGCTGGATAATCGTCTCGGCAACTGGCCGGTGATTAGCGTTGGGGTGTCGGTCGCGTTTATCCTGATAAGCTGGCGATTGCGTTTTGGTGTGTCGCACAAACTGTTTGGTCTGCCGTTGAGCGTGATGGGCTTTGCTACAAGTGCCGTGCCGTTTGCTTCTGCAATAGGGTTTGATTGGTGGGTCATGTCAACGGTTGCCGCCTTGATCGGTGCGATGGCGATTGCAGATGGCTGGTTGCGACGTGATGTTGGGAAGCGTCGTTATCAGATATTGGCTGGTGTTGGGGTGTTGATGTGGGCGTTGTTGGCGAGTATTTCGGCCGAAAATCAATGGCTCGCCGTCTGGTTAGCAACTGGCATTGCGCTTGTTTGTCTCGCCTTGACATGGGCCGAACGCAAATGGCTGCTTAATCACCCCTTTGGCTATAAAAATCAGGCCGTACCGGGCTTCTTAACCGCAGTCGCCGCGCTTGCAATTTTTATCGGTCACTTTAACCTGATAGCGATACTTTCTAATAATCAAATGCGCGATTGGCCGCTGATCAGCGTTGGGCTGTCGGCCGCTTTTGTCGTACTTAGCTGGTTATTGCGTTCCGAAACGCAGCACAAGCTATTCGGATTGCCGCTCAACGCGATTGGGTTTGCAACCAGTGTTGTGCCGCTCGCGTTCATGATTGAGTTTGGTTGGTGGATGATAGCGATTGTGTGCGCTGTTGTTGGCGCAATTGCAGTTGCCGATGGCTGGCTGCGACGCGGAACAATTTTCCGTCGTTATCAGCTATTTGCGGGTCTTGGGCTTTTTATCAGCGCATGGTGGGCTATTTTGGCGCACAATGGGATTGAGGAAGTGCAGTGGTATGTGCTGCCATTGGGCTTGACCTTGCTGCTGATGGCGTTAGCAGAACGTCAGGCTGGTCGTGAAATCCCGTATCGTCTCTTTACGTTTTTGGGTCTAATGATTTTATTCAGCACGGCGCTTGCCCAGTCGTTTGACCACCTGCGTTATGCTCTCTTGCTGCTTGTTGAAAGCTTGCTGGCAATTGCGATTGGCGTTCAGATCCGTTCGCGGGCCTATGTGCAGTTTGGTCTGTTTACATTGATTGCGAACGGGCTGATTCAATATGGGCCTGCTTTTGCCAACTTGCCACGCTTTGTGCAGCTTGGAACGATTGGCTCTACGCTGCTGACTCTGGGCCTGTTGGCTTTGTTCCGCCGTGAGCAGATCCTTCGGACGCGGGATTTGTTGCAGGAAGGGTGGCGCGAGTGGGATGCATAGAAAAAAGGGTGAAGACAATATGATGATGGATACGCCACAAAGGAAAAAGGAACTGTCTTATCGGGTTTGGGGGCGTGAGGAAAATCGGCCGATCCTACTTCTACACGGCTTTATGGGACGTGGGGACGATTGGCAGCCGATTGCACAAGCGTTGGCAAGGACACATTTTGTGGTCGCGCCCGATCTGCCAGGGCATGGTGGGTCTTGTTTTGATGCGTCCGTCCCGTTTACGATGGCAAATTCGGCCGAAATGGTCATCAACTTACTGACCAAACTAAACATAGAACGCTGCGACTGTCTTGGCTACTCAATGGGTGGACGCACCGCCCTCTACCTTGCGACGCGTTTTCCACACCGTTTTGGGCGGCTAATCCTAGAATCCGCATCCCCAGGGCTGCGCACCGAGCAGGAACAAGCCGCAAGACGCAGGTGGGATGACCACATCGCCCAGCGTTTAGAGGCCGAATCGTTGCAAGTATTTCTCGAAAGTTGGTACAAAATGGGGTTGTTTGCGTCATTTCGGGCGCATATAAGGTTTGAACAAGCTTTTGAACAGCGGCTCGAAAATGTTCCGCATCAGTTGGCCCGATCGATGCGACAAATGGGCACGGGATCGATGCCTTCGCTGTGGGAAGGGTGGGCGACGCTCAAAAATGCGGCGCTCATCGTGGGGGAACTTGACGCGAAGTATGTTGGCATTTCGGCCGAAATGCTTACCCTCAATCCTGCCGCCACCCGTTATGTCCTTCCAAACGCAGGCCACAACACGCATTTTGAACGTCCCGCAGAATTTCTGTTGTTGCTCCAATCCCACCTTGCAAACAACCCGCTATAATCGGAGCAATGCGAGCAATTCGACAAAAAGTTCAAGGCAAACTATTTCAAAATGACGGTGAAGCGGTTCTGTGGTTAAGTCGTGACGGGGATCCCGCGATTTCTCTGACCCCTTCGACCGTTTATTTGCGCTATGCGTTACTTGTGCGTGGCTATGAACAGCCTTTTTTTCCGGCCGAATTGCTCAACGACTGGGGCGAAACGATACGTGGCACAAAGCTGTACCGCTGGCTACGTGAGAACGGCGAACTGAATCCCCGCGCGGAACTGTTTGGGTTTGATGCCAACGGTAAAGAAACCCAATATTTTGCACGTGACCTCGAACTATTTTGGAAAACGCCCTGTTTTGCTTTCCCCGATCCAGACGCACCATTAATCGATAGAGTTCCTCTTTCTAACATTATGGTGCTGACCCCCGCTGCAAATACCCTCGAAAAGATTAAGCGCCCCACAGGTGTCAAGTCCCCCATGCGCCGTGCCAGCGTCAAATGGTGGCAAATCTCTCCTGAAATGCTCACTCAATTCCAATTTGGCGATCAATTTGCGTAAATAAACTAAAGATAGACGAGTTCAGCAAACAAACGCTGTTACATAAGGGCAGACCTGCCGTTTAGACCCCTGCATTACAGCTTCAAATTTTCGCATTACAAACGTCGTATCTAATGATTAACGACTAGCGCCTTTGGCGCATGAAGTGTGTCGTCCCAAGTTACAACCGATATGTATTATTGGAAATCACTTGTAGTTTGCACTGTTGTATTGTTCTTGTTTGTCGCACAATCAAATTCGGCCGAATCCCACATCAAAACACGTTTAGCACCTAGCTGGCCGGAATCAGTTCTTCGTTGGGAGTACGATATTATCGATATTGCCCACGATTTTAGCCTCGATCCAGATCTTGTTGCCGCCGTTATGTACGTCGAATCAACAGGTTACGCCGATCGGGAAAGTTATGCGGGCGCAGTTGGTCTGATGGGGATCATGCCGCTTGAAGAAGGATTTACGGGTCGCCCAAGCGCGGAAGAGTTGCTAAACCCACGTGTAAATATCCGTTGGGGAATAGGGATTCTGACCCAAATTTTGAAACAAGCAGATGGGGATCTGCATGCTGCGCTTGCTGCCTACAATGGCGGTTGGGAACAAGCGCATATTAAAGTGACACGTGACTACTCGGCCGATGTCCTGCACCATTACGCACGCGCTATTGCATCAAAACAAAATAACCCCTTGCTCAACGTGACGCGCTGGACCGTGGCGATTGATATTCAAAGCGGCTACGGTTACACCAACCCGCTGCTGCTTGGTCATCACGAACCGTTCCAACTAGATTTAGTTGGTCAACATACGGTGCTGGATAGTTATGAAAGTGAACAATCCCTATTGCGTGTGGTTGCTCATGCCGTTCCCATTTTTGAAACGCCTAGCTTTTTAGTCGCAGACCCCAGTTTGCCTTTGAGTAATCAATAGCTAACGGTTCAACAACATGAATTTGTTGAACCATGCTGTGGCTTTGTCACTTCTGGTTATGACTTACCTTTTTGCATCAGATCACACAAAGTCGTTTGTCTTTCTCGTAAACCATTTACGGCTCTTGGGCTTTAGCCCGTGAAAGCCCTGTTCTTTCAAGTCGGGG
>JBMZDF010000038.1:0-21355 GCA_049614105.1 Promineifilaceae bacterium (SeqCode) | reverse complement strand
CGGTGGCTGAGCCTGTCGGTGGCTGAGCCTGTCGGTGGCTGAGCCTGTCGAAGCCTAAGCGACATGCCACTACGACTTCGACAAGCTCAGTCTACGTTATCGTTACTAATTGCGACTTCGACAAGCTCAGTCTACGTTATCGTTACCAACCCATTTGGAATACACCCTGTAAATTTTTGAACAAGAAGGAGAAACAATGACCGCTGAAAATTACACCTTTGCAACCCTTGAACAATTTGTCGGCCAAGAGTTGGGCGTCTCGGAATGGTTCCAGATTGACCAACAGCGCATCAACGATTTTGCTGACGCGACAGGCGACCATCAGTGGATTCATATCGACGCTGAACGCGCAGCCGCTAGCCCAATGGGGACAACCATTGCACATGGCTATCTAACCATGTCGTTGCTGCCGCTGTTGATGGGCGAAATCGGCACGATGCCGAGCGGCGTTGCGCACGTGCTCAATTATGGTGCTGACAAACTGCGCTTTATGAACTTTGTCAAGGTCAATCAGCGTGTGCGCAACCGTGCCAAGCTGATCTCGGCAAAACCAAAGAGCGGCGGGATGTTGCTCAAAATTGAAAACACGATGGAAATTGAAGGGGAAGAGAAACCAGCTATGGTGGCGGAGACTTTATCGCTCGCATTTCCAGCTTAAGTGCGCCACAAAAAGTGGGCTCTTTGGGAATTCAGAGGACACCCTCCCTTAATCCCTCTCCCTCTGGGGGAGGCTAGGTGGGGGTGCTGTCAACTGCTTAAGATCCCAAAGAACTAATGAGTACCAAACCCCATGTTTGACACAGTGATCAAAGGCGGCACGATCGTCACGGCAAGCAACGTTTTCAAGGCCGATATTGGCATTACGGGCGAGACGATCGCGGGAATCGGCCATAATTTGCATGGTCATCGCAAGATTGACGCGACGGGTAAACTCGTCACGCCGGGCGCGGTTGATATTCATGTTCACATGCAAATGCCGCTGGGTGGGGGTGTTGTTTCGGCCGATACCTTTTACACAGGCACACGCGCCGCCGCGTTTGGTGGCACAACCACCATTGTCGATTTTGTCGATACAAAGGCCAATGAAACAATGCTAGAGGCGCTTGCCAAACGGCGTGCCGAAGCGGACCCGCAGGTTGTCATTGACTATGGGCTGCACATGACGATTGTGCCGTCTGATATGTCAAAACTGGATCAGCTGCCTGCGGTTGTCGAGGCAGGCTGCGGCAGTTTCAAGCTATACATGGCGTATGGATTTTGCCTGAGCGATGCACAACTTTATCAGGCGCTGGCGGCCGTGCATCGCGTTGACGGTATGTCTGTTGTGCATGCCGAAAATTGGGACTTGATCTGCCATCTGCAACAGGTTGCGCTGGCGGAGGGCAAGGTGGAACCGCGCTGGCATCCACGCACACGTCCAGCCGAATTTGAAGCCGAGGCAGCGAGTCGGGTGATTGATATGGCAGCTTATATCGGCACGCCGCTGCACATTTTCCACGTTTCCTGTGCGGAAGTGGTTGCGCAAATTAAGACAGCACGCGCCAAAGGACTACCCGTAACGGGTGAAACCTGCCCACAATACCTGTTCAAAAATTGGGATGCCTTTGAAGCCGAGGGCGTGGCGGGTGCGCTGCCGACCTGTGCGCCGCCAATTCGTGAGCAGGCGCAGCAGGATGCGCTTTGGGCAGCGTTGTCGGCTGGCGATTTACAGATGGTGACAACCGATCACTGTCCGTTCAATTCGGCCGATAAAGCACGCGGACTTGGCAACTTTACCCAAATCCCCGGCGGCGTTCCATCAATCGAAATGCGCTTTCCCGCGCTGTACAGCAAGGGCGTTTGCGAGGGCCATCTATCGCTCAGCCAGTGGGTTGACCGCTGTTGCACGACGCCTGCGCGTTTGTTGGGGTTGTCTAAAAAAGGGGATGTTGTGATCGGTCATGATGCCGATTTAGTGATTTTTGACCCGCATCAGGAGAAGGTACTTTCGGCCGAAACCCTGCACGAAAACGTCGATTGGACCCTCTACGACGGGCTAACTGTTGAGGGCTGGCCGACGCACGTTTTTAGCCACGGCAAGCTAATCATTGAGCGCGACCGTTGTTATGCGGAAGCTGGATCGGGTCGATTCCTCAAAATAAGGCCATTATGACAACTCCTATTGAATCGGCCGATAAGACGCCGTTTGACATTGACTTTTTGGCAGGGTGATCATAAAGTTCTGTGCGGACAAGTTTATAGGGAAATAAGCGCATGGCCTGAATGTAGCAAACAGCAGATTCAGGTGACGAGGATGGAGGTTCATTTCCGTCAGGGAAATGACAAATCGACAGATCAGCGGATGCCTCCCAGAGTAACCACACAGTGTTTGTGCAACAGACAAATACTGCCTCTGCCCAAAAAAGTGTTGTGACAAAACCACGAGCGATCGTGCGGACAAAACACAACACAGTGGTCTAAGCCTTGGCTTAGTTTGATTCAAGCTTATGCTTGAAAAAAGCCCAAGTATTATGCTTGGCAAGCCTACTTGTCAGACAAGTTTATAAATTTTAGCAGCTATGAAAATGGTGTGTGCTGTGTTGTATTCGGCCGATAAGGTCACCATTCAACCAAACACACCTGCCTTTCACCTGCCCAATTACTGGAGTTTGAACCATGTGTGGAATTGTTGGTTATATCGGCGCACGCCAAGCGGCGGATGTGATTTTAAGCGGTTTGAAGCGATTAGAATATCGTGGTTATGATTCGGCTGGGTTAGCGGTTGTGCATGAAAACGGCAGCGTATCGGTGCGACGTGAAGCAGGTAAATTAGACGGCCTGATCAACATGGTGCGCAACAACCCTGTTCACGGCGAAGTGGGCATCGGGCATACACGTTGGGCAACACATGGCCCACCCAACCGCACAAACGCACATCCGCACACGAGCATGAACGGGCGCATTGTTGTCGTACAGAACGGCATCGTCGAAAATTACCTAACGCTCAAAGAAGAATTGCAGGCCGACGGGGTCGTTTTTGTGTCTGACACGGACACCGAGGTGATTGCTCACTTGGCGGAACGATTCTATGATGCAAGCGGTGATTTTGTGACAGCAGCACGGCAAACCTTGGCACAACTGCAAGGCTCGAACGCCGTTGTCATGTTTAGCCCAGACAACCCAGAGGTGCTGGTTTGCGCCCGTTTGGGCAATGCGGGTGGGATTACGCTGGGACTGGGCGAGGACGAAATGTTTATCGCGTCTGATATTCCTGCGATTTTAGATTACACGCGCGAAGTGATTTTCTTGGAAAGCGGGCAAATGGCGGTTGTGAATCGCAATGAGTATGTGGTTACTTCACTAAACGGTGACGTCTTGGCGCATGAGGTTCACAAAATTGCGTGGGACCCAGTTAGCGCGGCAAAGGGACAGTACAAGCACTTCATGCAGAAGGAAATCGCTGAGCAGCCGCGTGCGTTGATTGATACGATGCGCGGACGGATCGACTTTGACAGCGGTGAAGTGACGCTGCCAAATATGAACTTGACGGCCGAGCTTGCCAACAAAATCAGCAAAATTTACACGGTCGCCTGTGGAACAAGCTACTTGTCTGGGCTGGTTGGCAAGTTTCTGATCGAGTCAATTGCACGGGTTCCCGTTGAGGTCGAGTTTGGGTCTGAGTTCCGTTATTACGATCCAATTATTGACGACACGGTTGCCGTTTTGGGTATTACTCAATCGGGCGAAACGGCGGACACGTTGGCGGCAGTTGAGCAGGCGCGTGAGCAGGGTGCAACGATTTGGAGCATTGTCAACGCTTATGGCAGTCAGGCGATGCGTACGGCCGATGGGTATATCGCAATGCAGGCGGGGCCTGAGATTGCGGTTGCGAGCACGAAGGTGTTCACCACGTCGATTGTGGATCAGTTTATGCTGGCGGTGAAGTTGGGTGAGTTGCGGGGGGTAATTTCGGCCGAAAAACGCAAAGCCCTGCTGACAGACCTCGCCCACCTGCCCGACCTTGCGGGCCAAGTACTCGACAACGAAGCACAGTATGAAGACCTCTCCAAAACATTCCATCGTGCCAGCAACTTTCTGTTTATCGGGCGCGGCATCAACTACCCAATTGCCTTAGAAGGGGCGCTCAAGCTGAAAGAAATCAGTTACATCCATGCGGAAGGGTATCCCGCAGGTGAGATGAAGCACGGGCCGATTGCGCTGATTGATGAAACAATGCCTGTGGTCGCCATTGTGCCAGAACACGATCTGTACGACAAGATGATCAGTCAGGTGCAGCAGTCAAAAGCGCGTGGCGGCAAGGTCATCGCCATTGCGACAGAAGGGGACAAGCGAATTGAAAATGAAGCAGATCACGTTATCTTTGTGCCGAAGACATCAAAACAGCTTCAACCAATCCTCAACGTGATTCCGCTTCAGCTATTGTCGTACCAGATTGCGCTTTGGCGCGGCTGCGATGTCGATCAGCCACGTAATTTGGCGAAGTCTGTCACGGTCGAGTAGTTCAGTTGGTCAGTTAGTTAGAGCAAACTAGCTGGCCGATTTATTTCTCATCATCATTCACAAACGCGCTAAGCAGCCAGCTCACGATGGAGATAACGATTGCGCCAAAAAACGCAGGGCCAAACCCATTGACCGAGAGGTTTGGGACAATTAGGCTGGTAACCATAAGCAGCACCGCATTGATAACGAGCGTAAAAAGTCCCATGCTTAGCAGAATGAGGGGAAAACTGAAAAACTTGATGATTGGTTTGACAAACGCATTGATAACGCCAAAAACAAGGGCGACGATAGCAATGCCAGCAAGATCGCCTTCAAGGTTGACGCCACTCACAAAATAGGCAGCGGCGTAAACGGCGATAGCATTAACAACTAGTCGGATAATGAGATTCATGTAAGCTCCATAGAATAGATGGTTTCGCGTTGTCGAAGTTTTCGACAAACTCAGGGTGCATAAGCCCTACTTTGTTAAAACAGTAGGAACTAATATTAGATACGCAAGTTAGCGAGAGACAGTTGCAACGGGTCGTGTGTTTTGCCCATTTGACACATTCAGGGTGCGTAAATTCCGAATATTAGGGTCGCACCACAACAATTGGCACATACACTTTTGACAACAGCGACTCAACCGCCGCCCGCGCATTCACCAGCGGGAAAGTCATATTATTTTTAGAATCAGTCACCGTTGTGGCGGTGCTGGTCATGACATGCAGCAGTTGTGCCTGCGTCAATGTTGGGTCAACCTGCAAAAGCAACGCTGCGATGCCTGTTGCAGCGGCCGATGCTTGTGACGTGCCAACATATGCCGAGGTTGAACTCATCAACCCGCTTGCCGTAATGATTGCCCCCGGCGCGATTAACTGAACTTGACTATTGCTGTTTGAAAAACAGGCGACCGTTGTCTCATTGGTTGTGTTATCTGCACAATCGCCCCAGCCAGCGCCTTCAGTTGAGCTGTATGTGCCAGAGTTTGGCTGTACCCCTATGTCGCTGTCATAAGATGCGCCAACCGCAATCACCTCGCTGTGGCATGCAGGGAACGCGATTTCGGTGCTTGAGCCGTTGTTACCGGCCGATGCAAACAATATTACGCTTTGTCCACGTAAGGTTGTGATAGCTGTATTCATTGCGGCCGAAACGGTATCGCAACTGCCGTTGTGCAACCCCGTTGTAGACCCTGCATCATCTAATTCGCTGGGGAGCGCCCCTAAACTCATGTTTGCCAGCCGCAAGCTAAACCCGTTCACGCTTGGAATCACCCATTGCAATCCTGCGATCAGGTCAGATAAACGGCCGCTGCCGTTTCCATCCAGCACCCGCACCGCAATAATCGTTGCCTCGGGTGCAAAACCGGGAATCGTATTAGTGCCGTTGCTAGCGATGATGCCCGTGACGTTTGTGCCATGGCCGTTGTTGTCCTCTGCCAATTCGCCCGTGTCCGAAATGTAGCCGCTGCCCTCAACCAAACAATCCCCATCTGTAAAACATTGCTGACCAATCGTGCGGCTAATGCTGAAATCGGAGTGATCGCCCTGCATCCCGCTGTCAAAAATCGCAACGGGTACATTTGTACCTTTGATGCCAAATGTGTCGTGGATATAGGTTGCGCCAGAGTTTGGCACAGCGTCCTGTAGGTGCGGCTGGAGCGGTAAATCAGGCTCAATGGCGACCACGTTGGGGTTCTCTTGGAGCGCGGCCAAGGTGGCGGCATCAACGGTTAATGCCAACAGGGAAAAAGTTTCATATTGATGAATAATGGCGTCAGGGGAAATGTGCGCGTCTTTGATAATCTGCGTTTGCAAGGCAGCAAGCGCTATCTCGCGATTTTCAAAGTTGCGCATGGGCGGGTCGATGAGGGAGACGATTACATCGGCCGATTCTCCAGCCTCAATCGTGATTTGCTGCGTTTGCCCAGACACTGCACGCTCACGGAGCGTCGCAACAAGCAAAACAAGACACAGCATAGAAGTAACGAGCGGTAGAATAATTCGCTTGTATGAACTCATAGCGGCTCCACAATTTAGTAAGTTACTTCGACTTTTGTGAGGGTCTGCACACAATTGTACTCAAATTGGGTCATTAAGTCAGTCTCCCCTACTGGAATACTGATTTACTGGCCTGCCAAAATACCCATCATCCCCAACTCGTGCGATAATTAGCAGATGGTATCGAAGTGGTTGCAATCTGTCTTTCACAGCGGCGCAGCAAATTATGTGTCGTCACTTTATCCGAAACTGGGCAAAACGGTAACGCTACGGCTGCGGGCTTCGGCCGCCGCACCAATCAAGCGTGTGTGGCTGCGGCATTTTCCCGATGGGGAGCAGCAGTTTGTGCCGATGATTTCGGCCGAAAATCCCCCCCAAGCCCTCCAATGGTGGACAATCGACTTTGCCATCAAACAGCCCCTCGAACATTATCGCTTTCTGATTGAAGCAGATGACGGCGTTTGGTGGTACACAGCCAAAGGCGTTCAAATTCAGGAACCGCTTGACAGTTTCGATTTTCGTATCGTTGCCGATTACCAAGCCCCAAGCTGGATACTGCACACCGTTTTCTATCAAATTTTTCCCGACCGCTTCGCCAACGGTGACCCTAGCACCAATCCCAAACCAGAAGATTATGAACATGCGGGACAGCGACCCCAAACGTATGAATGGGGCAGCGATCCCGATCCTGCGCAAATCTTCCCGCTCGTTTTTTACGGTGGCGATCTGTTTGGGGTGCAGCAGAAACTCGATTATCTAGAGAGTTTGGGGGTCAATGGGGTCTATTTGAATCCGATTTTTTCGGCCGATTCCAACCACAAATACGACGTTGCGGACTACGAAAATGTCGATAGGCACTTCGGCGGTAACAACGCCCTAAAATCACTACGCGAAAAACTAACCCGGCGCAACATGCGCTACATGATGGACATCGTGCCAAACCACTGCGGCTACTCCCACGCATGGTTCCAAACAGCACGCAACGATCCATCTGCCCCAGAAGCAGACTACTTCACATTTCATCAGCATCCCGATCAATATGAAAGCTGGCTAGGGGTCTGGACGCTGCCCAAGCTCAATTACAAAAGCGACACGCTACGCCAAAAAATGTACGGCTTGCCCGATTCGGTCATGCGCAAATGGCTTGCACCGCCTTTTTCTGCCGATGGTTGGCGCGTCGACGTCGCCAACATGCTAGGGCGACAGGGCGAAACCCAAATCGGCACAGCCGTCACCCGCGAAATGCGCCAGTCGATCAAATCATCCGCGCCCGACAGCTTCCTGCTGGGCGAAAATTTCTTCGACGCGACCGCCCAAATGCAGGGCGACCAGTACGACAGCATCATGAACTACATGGGCTTCACCAAGCCGCTGCTCTACTGGCTATGCGAATATAAACTTGGCGCATGGGGCATGCGCGACTCGATCCGCTCCGCCCGCGCCTACCCCACCGCAGCGATGCTGGCAACAATGCAGGAACGTCTCGCCGTCGTGCCGTGGCAGCTTGCGCTCCAGCAATTCAATCTGCTCGGCAGCCACGACACCGCCCGCATCCGCACGCTCGTCGGCGGCAACGACGCCCTGCACAAGCTCGCCGTCACCGTGTTGCTCACCTATCCTGGCGTCCCCTCCATCTACTACGGCGACGAAATCGGCATGGAAGACCATCCCCAGCTAGAACAACGCGGCTGTATGGTCTGGGACGAAACGCAGTGGAACAACGACCTATTTACACATTATCAGCGGCTCATTGCGTTGCGCCGTTCGGCCGAAGCACTCCAAACGGGCAGCTTGCAAATCGTCGGCCACGGCGCAGACTGGTTTGCATATCTACGCGAAGGAAAAGACCAGTCAATGCTCATCATCGCCAATCGTGGGGATGCAATTGACGATTTTTCTTTGAGTTTATGGTTGACCGCTGTGGCGGAGGATGCGGAATGGGTGGACGCATTTTCGGCCGAAACATACCGCACAACAAACCAAGCACTCCACCTGCCAACGCTAGCGCAAGGCGCGAAACTTCTCATCAGTGACTAACCGATCCGTCCGTCAAACGCCGTCAACTTGGCTCATTGTCCTGCTCACTTGGGCGGGCTTCGGCCTGCGCGTACTGCGCCTGCGCAACAAAAGCACGTGGTTCGACGAAGGGTACACGGCGTGGCTTGCCCGCGCCGACATCCGCACCATCCTGCTCGATCTGTCCGCCCACGACACCTCACCGCCGCTGCACTACATCGTTCTGCACGGCTGGCGGCAGCTCGTCGGCGAATCGGCCTTCGCCCTGCGCTACCTGTCCGTCATCGCGGGCTTCCTAACCATCGCCCTCGTCTATCAAATTGGCAAATCAGTCGCCCGCAATGCCTCGCTTGCACAGCCACACGCCATGCTTGGCCTGTTTAGCGCCCTCATTCTGGCGGTCAATCGCTTTCACATTTCATGGTCGCAGGAAATCCGCAACTATGCGCTCGGTTCCTTTGTTGCGACCCTCGCCGTATGGGGGGCGTTGCGCACGTGGCGGCGTGGAAAATGGCCCGACATGCTGATCTACGTTTTTGCGATGGCGGCGGCGCTATTTAGCAACTATCTGGGCGCGTTCGTGCTGCTCTCGATTAATATTGCGTGGCTGTGGGAGTGGGCAAAACGGCCAGATCGCTGGCGCGAATTTTGGCGCTGGTCGTTGATGCAGGTGGCGGTGCTGGCGTTGTTTTTGCCGTGGCTGGCGTATGCCATCGGCCGAATGCAGACATGGGACGCCGACAGCCGCGTCGATCTCGCCACCTTCGCCAAGGTCACATGGGCAACGCTCAACATCGGCATTCCCGCCAACTTCGAGCAGTTCTACCCCTACACCGTGCCGCTGTTTGTCCTCTTTGCGCTCGGTCTAGCCCTAATTATCTGGCAAGGACGACAAAACTGGCGCGTCGGGCGCAACCTCACGCTGACGCTCGTTGGTCTGCTCATCCCTGGCACGCTCATCTTTTTGCTGACCTTGCCAGGACGCGATTTTCTCTACACGCCACCCGTTGCGCCGCGCTATTTCATGTTCTTTGTCGCCATCTACTGCGTCGGGCTGGCGTGGGGCTTGCTCTCGCTCACAACGCTGGTTCAGGCACAGTCGCAACCAGTCGCCACCGTCGCGCTCGCAGGCTTTATCCTGTGGATCGCCTCGGCAGGGCTGCAACCCTACTATCGCACTCGTGACGTTCAGGATCGCTACCAATCGCTGACCGCCACCATTCACGCGCACGAGCGGCCGAATGATACAGTCGTGCTGTTTCCTGACAACGATTGGCCGACCTTTGATTTTTACTACGGCCCCGGCTGGCGCGGCGTCTCCAACTCGTGGCTGCTTGATGAGGCGCTCACCAACGGGTTTATCGAGCCAATCTGGGCAGACAGCGACGGACTCTGGCTCGTTTCAGCCCCCCATGCCCCGATCACCGATCCGAACGGGTTGCTCGACCGCTGGCTCAGCGAGCGTGCCGTGACAACAAAACGCTACGATTTTGGCGAGCATCAGCTCACTTTCTACGCCAAAACGGAAGTACGCGCCGCCACCCTTGACCGCAGCATCACACCCAACGTCACGATTCCGTATAAAAGCGCAGCAACAAACCCTTTCAAGGGACACGATCTGTTTGTCGATCAGGCGCGTAGCGGGGACAACGTTTTCCTTGGGCTGCATTTTGAAACGCCCGACGATGTGCCGCTAGTGGGGGCAACCGTTGAAATGGTCAATGTGGAAAGTGGCGAGAGGTTAATCAGTATGCCGCTTGCGCCAACAAACGGGGGTGTGGTGCGGCAGGCAATTAAACTAGCAGTTCCAGCGGAGGCTGTGACGGGGGAGTATCAGTTAAGGGTTTGGTTTGATGGGGGTGGTGGGGTGGTTGATTTCGGCCGAATTCACATCACCCAACGCAACAGCGTCTTTCTCACCGAAGCAGACATCGACCCAACCCACGTCCTCAACGAAACGTTCAGTAACGGCATCATCCTGCTTGGCTATGATCTAGATCCGCGTCAAACATTTTCGGCCGATAGTCAGATCCCACTCACCCTCTACTGGCAAAGCGCAGGCGGCATCGAAACGCGCTACAAAGTGTTCACCCACCTGCTAGGCGATGTCTACAACGCCGAGCAGAACAACTTCCTCTGGGGCCAGCAAGACAACGAACCCAACAACGGCAAACGTCCTACCACATCATGGCGCGACAGCGAAATCATCATCGATCGCTACGCCATGCCGATCCTCCCCAACGCCCCCACAGGCCGCTACCGCATCGAAATCGGCCTCTACAACCCCATCACAGGCAACCGCCTCCCCCTAACCGACACCCACAACCACCTCATCCTCGACACGATTGAGATCGATATTGAACAAAACCGGTGACAGTCACGCCCCTGCTAACCTCGGCTATCCAAAATTATATGGGGCGTGACTGTCACCACTCGCAGCAACCCACTACGGTAAATCAATCCAACTCATCCAGATATTCCTGCAAGTATTCTTCATACGCAACAAAACCACCGAAGCAGTCATCGACAAACTGCCGATCAACGAGTGTTCCTGGCCGAATCCCAGCCCATTCAGGATAGTTCGAGTACGCCCATTCATTCACCGCTTCAACAAACCCATCCTTCACAGGATTCCCATGAATATATCGGCACAGATGCTTAAGATGATCGACGTCAACAATCTGCTCAGCCTTAAAACGCCGCTCAAACAAAGTTCCTGAATGGCTATACTTCTTGTTGAAAACAGTGGAATAGCGGTTAAACACTCGCTGTGGCAACAACCCTGCACGCGGTTCCCCATCCTGCCGCACCAGAAAATGATAATGATTCGGCATCAAACAATACGCAATCATCGCCAGCGAGAACTTACGACAATATTCCTTCATCAGCTTCAACGCAAACACATAATCACGCTTATCCTGAAAAATCGACAGCCGCCGCGCCCCCCGATTGTACAAATGATAATAACCACCCTCCACAAACTGAACCAAATCTCGCCTCGCCTTTGGCATCGAAACACCCCTCCTATTTAACTGCCACCCTCGCGACCAATCGACGGCGGGCACCTCCGAACGGTGACAGTCACGCCCCTACTAACCTCAACTATCCAAAACCGTATGGGGCGTGACTGTCACCACTTTTCACCACCACCCCATCCGCTTTGAATACCAGACTACCCATCGCAATCAGATAAATTCAATCGCTGCATCATTTCATTCAACGAAAGCGTCTTACTCTCTCGACGTTGCGCAACAATCCGCAGATCATGTAAACCCTCTAGCAATTGCTCATAAACTTCAATCGCTAGAATCGCCGCTGTTCGTTGTCCCTGTTCGTTTACAACAAATCGTGTTGTCATCATAGATATACTGTCACCTACAACAATACTATCGCCGTACAGGTGAGCTAAACAGTGAAGAAAAGTTGGAAGTCAGGTAAAGTTTTCGTACCAAGGATAACTAATCTGATAGGTCAACGCTCAAATCCTGCTCACTCTCTACTAACAAAGTGCAGGCAGCATCGAAACGCGCTACAAAACTCTACCTTGCAACGAAACACTTCCTTCTAGCGCGGATCAAGATATACAGCCCAATTCGTAACATTTTCGCGTTCATGCTTAGGGGGTCCATTATTCGCACTTCTCTCAGGGTCTTTCCATGCTTCTAAAAACACCTCTCTAGACACAACCCAGTAGGTTTTTTTGGCTTTCTTGTCTTTCTTGTCTTTCTCGTCTTTCTCGTCTTCTTTTCCCAGCGTATTTTCCACATATACATGTCTTTCACCAATCTCCAACACACGTGCAAAATGCGCAACATTATTTGCACCATTAGGTGATACCCCGCTCCCATCAGGATCAACTTTGATATCAACTATTACTCCTTTACCCTTCTTAAGGGCTTTACTTAAATCCGATAAATCTTGATCGTTCCTACCGCGAATATTCTCGCTACCAAATGTTTTTTTCAGCCCTTTAACATAATGACTCGGCTGAATTCCTTTACTAGGACCATAAGCTCCCTTCCCAGCATTAACTCTAATTTTCTCCATCCAATCATAGAAAGCCTCATTATCTTTGCCATTCTTCTTTTGAGGTTCATAGAATCCAGCAGCAGCTACCAAACCACACGCATTCCACCCATACTTTGGATCCAATCCTATGCGGTCTACATTTTGGTGGATTCCATGATGCCTGACAAGACGACTATATATCTTAAACTGCTCAATAGCTCTATTGAGCTCTTCTCGTTTCCGCTCTGCCTCAATGCGTTTCCGCTCTGCCTCAATGCGTTTTTGCTCTGCCTCAATGCGTTTTTGCTCTGCATGTTGCTGGAGGGAATGCACAATATCATTAAATTTACTTTGAAAAAAGCTCTTGATACTAAAAAAACCATATGCATCCACCAAATTTACAGGATTTCCATGCACGTATTGATAGCGATGTTGAGTTTGCGGTGTTCGAATAGCCCCACGATATTTGTCTTGACCTTGCCATACACTATCATGTGGGAAATATGCACGCGCATAATATTCATAGGATGAGATTTGATTGTCCCAAGATTGACCTGAAAACGTAAATTGATTGTGGTCTTTTTTCTCGGAATGCTCGTATCTACCCCATTCAGGGAGGAGTTGACCGTAGGCATCGTAGTCGTAGTGAACCCATGCGCGGGCGGATTCGTCGGAGAGGCTGACGACGTCGCGTCGGCCGTCTGTGTGGTATTGGTAGGTTTGGGCGTCTTCACCGTTGGGGAAACGGCGTTGGGTGACGATTTCCCGCTGGTCATTTAGGTAGTATTCATTGCGGTGGTTGTTACGGCCAACGTGTTCGCCATCTTCGTAGACGGGATACTCTGCCACAATGTCGAGACCATCGAAAACGTATTCCGTTTGCTCAACGCGCCCACGCCCGTCGTGCTGACTGTAATCCTTGACCAAACGACGCCCCATGCCATCGTACTGCATCGTCGTTTCTTCACGATTGCGCGTGTGGCCTGAGTTAAGACTTTCGTTGACGCGATAATTTTCAACGCTTGTTAGGCGATCAGCACGATCATAGTCGTAGTCAGTGCCAAAATCATACTGTGGACGGGCGCTGTCTTTGGCAAGCTTGTTGGTACGGTTGCCGTTTTGGTCGTAGGTAAAATCAGTTGTGATTGTGCCGCGTACCGATTGCAGCAGTTGGTTGGCAGCATTGTAGGTATAGGTTGTGCTAAACGCATCCCCTTCGACAGGGGTTAGCTGGTCGTCGGTGACGTTCCACGCGGTGCGGTTACCTGCCGCGTCGTATTCATAGTCGGCGCGGAACTCGAATTCACCAGTCTGGGCAACATCCCCACCCGAACTAAAATCATGATCTGCATTGACCGTCACCAAACGGCGCAGCCCGTCATATTCATACGTCTCAACCACCTGTTTCGGCCACGGGCGACCGTAGTGCGTCTCCGCAGATGTTCGCAACCCAACCTCATTCAGCGTATACGCCGTCGATTGGATCACATTTGCCTTGTTTGCATCTTCGTAATGCCCTAGCGACAGCATCCGATTGGCATCATCATAGGTCGCCTCGGTAAACGTGCCGTTGCTGTGTTCTGTCGTCAACATCTGACCAACGCCGTTGCGCGTGTAGATCGTCGCGCCACCCGCCGTATCGGTCAGCGTCTCCAGCCAATCGTTGTCAAGATAGTCATACGTGACCGTGCCGCCGTTCGGGTAGGTCATGCTAGTGACGTTGCCAACCGCATCATAGCCGTACTGCAACTCGCGGCTGAGCGCGTCGTTGACGCTACTAATGCGGTTGAGCGCATCATAGGCGAAGGTCGTTGTGCCGAGCCAGTCGCCCATCTGCGTCAAATTGTTGTTTTCATCGTAGCTAAAGCTGACCGTATCGCCATCGTCATAGGCGATTGTTTTGAGTTGATCGTCGTCAAAATAACTGTAGGTCGTGACGTGGCTATTTGCATCGGTGCGTGTGGCAAGATTGCCCACCTTGTCATAGGTGTAGGTCCATGTGTCTGCCAGCGGGTTGATCTCCTTCGACACACGATTGAGCACATCATATTCAAACTTTGTCAACGAACTGCGCGGATCTTCAATTTGGGTCAGATTGCCGTTTTCATCGTAACTATAGTCATAAAAGACATCCGCTTCCCACGCTGGCCCTGCGCCACCCGCGTTGAGCGTCACGGCGGTCAGTTGGTAGATCGCATCATAACCATACCGTTTTGTGATGCCGTCCGCTTCGATAATGTCGAGCAAGTTGCCGACTTTGTCATAGGTATAGTTGGTCGTTTCGCTCTCTGCATTGGTCACGCTGCTGATGCGGTCAAGCGGGTCGTAGGCGATAGCTGTTACATTGCTGTTGCCGTCCGTCACTTGGGTAACATTGCCGTTGGCATCATAGGCGAACAGTGTCGTGTACGCCTCCGCATCAGTCACCTTGCTGGTGCGATAGGCGTTGTCGTACTCAATCGCCGTCGCGTGTCCATTTGCATCCTGCACAGCGACCACGTTGCCAACTTGGTCATAGGTCAAAGTCGTCACGCCGCTCAGCGCATCGGTGTAGGTGACGAGTCGGTTCACTTGATCGTACACAAACACGGTATCCGCGCTGCGTGCGTCGCTGAACTTCGTCATGTTGCCAACCGCATCATATTCAAACGCCACCGCATGCCCTTCTGGATTGGTCACACTCGACAAACGATCTAAATCATCATAAACAAGCGTCACGGCATGACCGTTTTCGTCGGTGTACGTGGTCAGGTTGTCAGCTTTGTCATATTCGTAACTGCTGGGGTCGCCATCTGCGTTGGTGACTGTGACCAAACGGTCGGCCGCATCATAGGCCAACGCGGTCGCATTCCCACGTCGGTCGGTTACTTCGGTCAAATTATCAACTGCATCATATTGGTAGGTCATCGCATGACCCAATGCGTTGGTGTCGGTTGTGAGACGGTTCAGATTGTCGTAGACAAAGGCTGAGGCGTTGCTTTCTGGATCGGTCACGGTCAACAAGTTGCCGTTGAGATCGTAGGTGAAGGCGTAGGTCAGATTGGCGGTTGCGCCGCTGCCGCCAGCGTTTTGGATGAGGGTGATCGGCCGATACAAGCCATCATACACCCACTGCATCGCAACCCCATTCGGCTGCGTCAGATCAGTAATGTTGCCCAAACTATCATATGCAAACGTCACCACCTCCGTCTCCGCATTCGTAATCGTTGCCAGTCGATCCGCTTGATCATAAGTTAGGGTCGTCCTATTCAACTCCCCATCGATCACGGTCAGCAAGTTGCCGTTCTTGTCATATGTATAGCGCGTCACCTGCGACTCGGCATCCGTTTCACGTGTCAAACGGTTGAGCGCATCATAAATATAGTTGGTCTGGTTGCCGTTCGCATCGTTGATCGACCGAATGTTGTTGACCAAATCATAGCTGATCGTCGTCACGCCGCTCAGCGCGTCGGTGATCGTGGTGAGGCGATCAAGTCCGTCGTAAGCCAAAGCGGTCACACGGCTTTCAGCGTCGGTGATTTTGGCAATGTTTTGGTTGCCATCATACTCGAATTGGGTATTGCGGCTTTCTGGCGCTTGAATCTGCGTCAGGTTGTAGACGCCATCATAGATATAAGTCGTCGTTCGGCCGAGTTCATCCTTTAACGAGGTGAGGTTATTCATGCTGTCGTAGCTAAATTCAGTCACACCGCCTAATGAATCGGTCACACTGGTCAGATTTTCTGACGTGTCATAAGCGTAAACAGTCACACTGTCACGCGCATCCGTCTCTTGGGTCAAATTGCCGTTTTTGTCGTATTCGTACTCAATCTCATACCCCAACGGCCCCGTCATTTTGGTCAACAATTCACTCGCATCGTCATAAACAAAGATGTACGCATGTGCCTCATCAGTCGTCATGCTCGTCATGCGACCTAAACCATCATAGGCAAACGCTACCATTTCGCCTTCACCATTGGTCAATGTCAACAAATCACCCGTTGCACCATCATAGGTCATCACAACGTTGTTACCATTGTAATCGGTGATCGCTGTTGGCTGACCATCGTCATTGTAGCTGATACTCATGTTGTCGCCGTTGGCATTGTGGATAGCGGTTAGGTTACCACTGCCATCATAGACAAAGTTAGTCGTGCGCCCTTCAGAGTCGGTAAACGTCAACGGCCGATCTTGGCTGTTGTATGTATACGTCATAAAGAAACCATTCGGCCCGTCAGTACGTGTCAGATTAGAGCGTGCGTCGTAGGTGTAGTGATAGGTGTTGCCGTTTTTGTCGGTCAAGCTGGCGCGTAAATCTTGCGAATTGTAGGTGTACGATTCAGTGTATCCTTCGGCATCAGTTACCTGTGTGAGGCGCATTGAAGCGTCATAGGTATGCGTTTCTGTTTCGCCGTTGGCGTCGGTGTAGGTGCGTGAACTGCTTCCGCTACTGTCATTGTAGGTGAGAGCGTAGGTTTCGGCCGAACCAACACGCTGTGAATCAACACGCCCATCCCCACGATAATCAATCGTCACCTTCGTATGCCCCTTCGGAGTTGTGATCGCTTCTAAACGGCAAATCTCGCGTGTCGAACTACCCTGCGTCTGCGTTTCACAAGCATAATCATAGGTTGTTGTCTCACCACGAACATCATTGACCGATTTCAGGAACAACCCATCATACGTGTACGCAATATCAAGTCCTTCTGGCCCCGTAATGCGCGTCAACAACCCATCGCCATTGTAATCCAACTCAACTTCACGCCCAGCTGTATTGCGGATTGTTTCAGGGCCATAAGCCCCCTGTGTATATTCCGTTGCGTTGCCGTTCGGATCAACAATGCGGGTTAGCTTGCCATCTCCATCAAAATGAACGACTCGCAAGCTCTTTTCAGTCAGCACATAGCCGCCACCAGATGCTTCAAGCACGTTTGATTCGCCAGGAGTCACAATCGTGAGTGTCCCAGACGTGCCGCCGTAGCGGGCCGAACGCCCATCAGGATAGTTCACTTTAACACCAGGGCCAACCAGCGGCAGAGAATCAAAAATTTCAAGTTCGTACTGAACAGGTGAATTCCATCCAATACCAAAGATGCCCACCTGCTCTCGCGGATCACCTTCTAACGCATCATAGCGTTCAGCACCAAGCGAGTTATAGGTACGTTCAATCACAATATCAGTGTCGCCAATACCAGCAATGTTGGCATCAACAAAGGTGAATGTTTGGTTGCCTGTTGCTGTATTGATTGGGTCACCACACTCACCTGTTGTACATGCGCCACCGCACTCTTTGTAGCAAGCACCTCTAAATTTCAACGACCCATGAGATCCTGCATTTGATGCATTCTCATCATAGCTCAAAATCAGTTCATTGGCCGCAAGCGCACTATATTCGGCCATGTCAAATACGTTGACTTGATAGATATTTTTTCCTGTACGCGGAAGTTGGATACCGATGCGATACCAGCCTAAACCATCTGTAGACTGCGCCCCACCATCAGCCGCGCTGCCCATATACTCCATTTGAACCGTTTGAGCCGATTGCCCAGCATCAAGATTGGAGTACGTCAACATCACACGATCAATGGCACAGTTATCGTATAGTTTGAGATAGAAATTGAGTCCACCTTCACCGCCATGCCGCGTGTAGGCATCCGATTGACGTGGCGCAGAGGCATCCTGACGGATCATATAATAGCCACGCGAGCCCCATTCGGGGCCGTGATCATAATCAAGCATGAAGTTGAGACTCGTTGCTGAATAACGCGGCGAGTAGGTGTCTGGGTTGGTTGATTCAAGCGTGGGTGGTGACGGCAAATCAGGTAGTTGTCCTGTCACATTCATCGCAAGAGGGTCAACTGTTGGAAACTCACCTGACCAGTATTGCCGATTCCATACTGCCCCCCCAGGCGGGCCATAAATGGAATCTGATGACAAAAACGTTAGGGTTCCATTGTCATAAGTATGAAGTTCAGTAATCAGCGTTGGATCCGCATTAGCAGGATCCCCTGTGTCGGTGCTGGACAAAAATACATTTGTACCTTCGTAATGGTCAAAGCTGTAAGATTGGTTGTGGAACACAAATGGTGTCCCTTGAGCAGGTGGGAGAAGCATCGTCCAGCCACCGTTGATGTCGCTAGCGTATTGTGTTTCGCCAACCAGTTCAACCGCTTCGGCGCAGGGGTCTACGGGGGTAAATGCCATCCAGAGTGAGTAGAGGGTGAATTCGGCGACTTGGGCGGTGGCGGTGTTGCGAGCTGGGTCGATTGCGGTGGGTAGGCTGTACCATTGTTCGCTGATTGTGCTGTAGGCATGGAGGGTGAGGCGGGTTTCGTTCTCGGCCGAAACCAGCGCCTCATCATACTTAACAGAAATCATCCCAGCATGGGTTAGGTGGTTGGTGGGGGGCTGGTTTTCGGCCGAAACAGCCCCCATCCAAACACTCTCACGCACCTGCTCCACCGTCGGATCAACCCCACGCAAATTCGCCAACGTCACATCCGCCAGCGAAATCGTCGGCAGCGTATCAAAGTTAATCTTCGGCACCGATAGCTGCACAGATCCATTCGGAGAACGGAACGTATAATCATCCACGCTACCAATCGGCGGCGGCTCAGGCGTTTCCGTTTGATTCACAATAAGTGGAAAGTAAAGTTCGCTTGGATCATTCACATTGTCCACTTCATGCTGATCCGCGCTTTCCTCTGGCTCACTTTCCCCAAACCAGCTCCGCACCCCACGCCACCAATTACCCGCACGCTCACGCAGCGTCGGCGTTTCCGCCTCCGCACCATCCAGCGCAGCACGCACCCGATTCATCACGGCAAACGGATCGGTGCTAGGGATCGGGCTGGCGTCATCCGCCCCGCTCGACGGGAGCATATCCATTGGTGATGTCACTGTGCCGTCCAGATAATCAAAGACAGAGGCAGTTGCTGCATCATCAAAAGGCATCATGCTTGCCAAATAGTCGTGTGGATTGATCGGGGGTTGGTTTAGGTTGAGGGCTTGTTGTTGGGAGAGGCTGTTTTCCTCAGCGAAAACCTCCGCCACCCCATACTGCCACGGCGCAAACACCATCCCAAACACAACCAGACAATTCACAAAATGATGGTAAAACTTCGTATAAATATAAAACATTTTATTTACCTATAGTTCCACCTCTCTGTCTATTCAAGACATCGCTCATTCTTGATCCAAGGTGGCTGTTGACCCAAACTATTCAGATAATAGATTCCCGATATAGATTAAGAGTATCAATTTGAGCTTCAACAAGCATATCTTCCAGCACGTCCGCTCCAAAATCAGCTGCATAATCGTATTCATGTTGTGAAATTGGCACAATTTGTAACCATACTACAAAACTGTCTGGAATTTTATATTTGAAAAACTATTAGTCCACAAAGATGGAGATACTAATACATATGCCATTTCAGATTCGCTTATATATAGCTTAACTACATCTTTAGGGGATGTCTAATCAAGCGTCCATGAAAAATCTGATACATGAGCCTTGTATTTAGGAAAGGCTCGATTATGCAATCGTCGGCGATTCCAAGCACTGATAAACAATTTAACGGCACGTCGTAAAGCGTCAATGCAGCGGCTAAAACAACGTGATCTATGGGTTAAACGGGCAAGATAGTGTCTCAACTCAGCATTGCCAGCTTCGACAGCAAACGTTTCTGACTTATTGTGCATTGAGACGTAACGGCTGTTGCCATACTCGACGTAGCTTGCATCTGCTGAATAGCACGCTCCAACTATTTCAACTGAAATTGGACTATTAGACAAGGTTATCGCCACAGGTCGTCTATATGTACCTATCGTTACAAGCGATGTAACATGTTTACACAGGGCATCTAAACAGCTAATAATGTCTACTGAGTTAGAATAATCATCATCCCAATATCGTGTCACACTTAGGCTAGATGCAAATACACTTGCAGAAGCCTTTGCTAGTATTTGTTGTTCTCGATTTGGTATCATTTACTATAATTTATCATTAGTCGTTATATTGTTACTAACAGCCCAATATCGTTAAGTTAAGCCGAAAATCGGCAAAATCGCTCCCTTTTTGAGTTTGCATAATGATTGCTACCCAGAGTAGCAAATCGCATGCGGAGCATTACAACATTCTTAAGTTAATGACATTGACTAACAGCCTTGAACATTCAACATGCTAAGTATCTGTCTAGAGACGTTAATTTTTGTATTGGTCAAGGATTAGCTGAAGTGCCTGATTCTGCAATTTTTGCCTCATTGATAGGTCTTGACAGCTTTTCATGCCCAAAGAATACACATATTCGTCAAAGAGTTTGGCAACCTTTGACCATTACAAGAAACATTGATTTTCCGTAGAAGAAACATAATGTTCTCATCAGCCAATACAATACCGAACAGACTCTGATCATATTAACGTAAACTACGGTCCTCGGTAGGCATCGGTTAAATCCTCGCCTTTATGAGATCGGTTTGGACCAGGCAACTCTGGGCGATAATGGGCAGGGTTATTATATTCATCCAAGAATTGCTTGCGCGAGATTCCGCGATTGCGTGCACTAGTCTGATGTTTGCGGAACTCATATCCAGGTTTATGACCCATATCCCACTTCTCACTCTTGTTCATTACCTTCTTAAGGGTTGGATCTTTCACCTTACCTTTAACTTTGGCATTCTTCCATACAGTATCTTTCATGCCTTTTCGATAATATTTTGGCCTTTTATATAAGTCTACTATACTGTTTGTTACTTGTTTTACGGTCTTAACCGTCTTAAAAGATTTCGCTCCTTTGCCAACTTTGCCAACTTTGCTAACTTTGCTAACTTTGCTAACTTTGCTAACTTTGCTAACTTTGCTAACTTTGCTA
>JBMZDF010000037.1:0-21532 GCA_049614105.1 Promineifilaceae bacterium (SeqCode) | reverse complement strand
CAATCTCTGCTCGAACCCTAGAATCCCCGTTCCTTTAGGTCGGGGAGTATGTCAAATGCTAGTGGTTTAAGAAGATGTTTGGATAGAAAAATGCAGTTGTGCTGTGTTTGGAGTTTGTCATGCGTTGTTTAAGGGTGTGGTTTGATTTTGGAAGATGAGAAACGAAGGATGATTATGGATAAATTCCAGTTTGTTGCATTAACACCATTTGCTTCGGCCGAACCCAGCCTCGCCATTGCGGCGAGCCGGGCAGGTGGTTTGGGTATTCTCAATTTGGGCGGTGCAACGCAATCAGAGGCACGCGCTGCCGTTGCGCGAATGGTGCGGTTTTGTAAGCGCCCGACGGGGGTGCGGTTTGATGGTCAGGATCGCGCGTTGGTTGATCTGATTTCGGCCGAATTGCCACCCAGCATCCAAACGATCATTCTGCCTATGGCCGACAATGCCCTGATCGAACAGTACCAAGCGGAAGGACGCCAAGTTTGGCTCGAACTGAGCAATGCCGACCAAGCCAGCCAATCGGCCGATGCCTTTTTACTACGAGCCGATTCAGTTGAAGCAACGCTCGATCTTCTAAAAACGCTGCAAGCCGCAACCCCATTGCCCTGTTACATCCAAACAACAATCAACGCATCATCGTTGACCGCACTTTATGATGCAGGCGCGGCAGGCGTTATTTTGAGCGACCAGCTTGCGCTTGTGCGCGAATCGCGCTTGCCAAAAGCGGCCAAACAGGCGGCTGCCAATGACGCCGCAACTCGCGAACTGGCGGAAAAAGGGCGCAACGTGAGCGGCGTGTTTAAGCTGTTTAAAACGGCGCTGCAAAAACATCTTGAAGCGCAGGGCCAGCTCATTGAGCAGGTTCGTGCGGTTGAAGCGAAACCCGCCAATATCGCCGTGATTGGTATCGACTGCATTTTGCCCAAAGCAAAAGATAAACAGGCGTACTGGGAGAATATTGTCAACGCCGTTTATGCAATTGGCGAAATCCCAGAATCGCGCTGGCCGATTGACGCCTACTTTAATGAAGATCGCAAAGCAAAAGACCAGATTTATTCGCGTTGGGGCGGTTTTATTGATGATGTTCCCTTTGACCCGCTCACGTTTGGAATGCCGCCCAACTCGCTACGAGCGATTGATCCGATGCAGCTATTGGCGCTGAAAGTTGCCAAGCTGGCGTTAGAGGATGCGGGTTATGCGGATAAAGAGACAGACCATAGCCAAACGGGGATTGTGCTGGGCTGTAGCGGTGGGTTGGGCGATGTTGGCTCCGCTTATTTGGCGCGTAGCTATCTGCCGATGATTGTGGGTGAAAAATCGGCCGAAATTATCAACGAAAACGCTTGGCTGCCCGAATGGACCGAAGACAGCTTCGCTGGTTTGTTGCCCAACGTTTCCGCTGGGCGTGTTGCCAATCGTATGGACTTTGGCGCGGTCAATTATGTGGTTGACGCGGCCTGTGGCTCCTCATTGGCGGCGGTCCATCTGGCGATCAAAGAGCTAAGCAACAAAAATGCCGACATGATGGTGGTTGGCGGCGTGGACACAGTGCAGAGTCCTTTTGGCTATATGTGCTTTAGCAAAACGACCGCGCTGACCCCGCGTGGCGTGCCGCGTGTGTTTGATAAAGATGGGGACGGCATCGTGATTAGCGAGGGCGTCGTCATGCTTGTGTTGAAGCGTCTGGATGATGCAGAGCGGGACGGCGACCGTATTTATGGCGTGTTGCAAGGGGCTAGCGGCTCCAGCGATGGCAAGGCGCTTGGGCTGACCGCTCCGCGTGACGTGGGGCAGATTCGTGCATTTGACCGTGTGTACAAACAATCGGGCATTGATCCAACCACCGTTGGTTTGTTCGAGGCACACGGCACGGGAACGCCGTTGGGCGATCGCACCGAAGCGCACTCTTTGGGGCAATATTTGAGTATGCACAACGCGCCCAACAATCGCTATCCGCTAGGCTCGGTCAAGTCGATGATTGGCCACACCAAGGCGGCGGCGGGCGTTGCGGGGCTGGCAAAGGTGGTGATGGCGCTCTACCATAAAGTGCTGCCGCCAACGCTCAACGTTGAAACCCCCAATCCAAAATCAAACTTTAATGCTGGCCCGCTGTTCATAAATAGCGAAACGCGCCCGTGGATTCACAGTGCTGATGCGCCACGCCGTGCGGCGGTGAGTGCATTTGGCTTTGGCGGCACAAATTTTCACGTGCTGGCTGAAGAATATACGGGCAATTTTGTTGAGGATGATCCTGCGCCGACGCAAATTCGGCCGAATGAATTATTTGTGTTCAGCGGCTACGATAAAAACGAACTTGACTTTGTTGCTACCCTGATTTGCGAGGCGATCGACAAAGGTGCAACGCCCACGCTGGCTGATTTAGCGTACACGCTTTGGAACGCCTTTGATACGCAAAAGCCAGCCAAACTGGCAATCGTTGCGGCCTCCGTCAGCGAATTGCACGATAAACTCAAATCGACATTGGCAACTGGCCCAGCCGCCAAACTGCCCAAAGGTGTTTTTGCCAGTGGGCAAGCGTTAGACGGCAAAATTGCCTTTTTGTTTCCAGGGCAGGGGGCGCAATATCCAAACATGCTGCGTGATTTGACGCTACATTTTTCAGAACTGCGCGAAGCGTTTGAGCATGGGGATCGCGTGTTGGCTGACAAGTTTGAACAGCCGCTCAGTCTCTATGTTTTCCCGCAGCCGGCTTTTGACAAAGCGACGCGCGAGGCACAGGCGTCAGCATTGACCGCAACCAACATTGCACAGCCCGCTTTGGGTTCGGCCGATATGGGCGCGTTCAATCTGCTGCAATCGTTGGGATTGACCCCCGACATGGCGGCGGGACACAGTTATGGGGAGTATGTGGCGCTGTATGCGGCAGGTATCATCGATGCGGACACGCTGAGCTGTTTGTCTGCGGCACGTGGTCGTTGCATGGTTGAAGCGGGAGAGGGTCGCGACCTTGGCACAATGGCGGCGATTAGCGCAGCGGCCGAGACAGTTTGCGAACAGCTTAACGGACTCGAAAATGTTTGGCTAGCCAATCTCAATTCGCCCAAACAAACGATTATTTCAGGGACGACAGCAGGGATTGGGACGGCGCTTGAAAAATTGAAGGCAGCAGGGCTGTCTGGTCGCAAGATTAACGTTGCGGCGGCATTCCACTCGCCGATTGTTGCCCCTGCGAGAGAGGAATTTGGTAAATGCTTGGCGGCAGCAACCTACGGGGAAGCAACCTTCCCTGTGTATTCAAACACAACGGCGTTGCCGCATAGTGCTGATTCGGCCGAAATTCAGCAAACGATGTGCGAACATTTGGCGATGCCTGTTCGTTGGGTTGAACAGATCGAAGCGATGTATGCTGACGGCGCACGCATCTTTATCGAGAGCGGCCCGCGCAACATTTTGAGCAGTCTGACCAAAGCGATTGTTGGCAACCGCGAGGCGCTGATTGTCAATATCGACCATCCGAAAAAAGACGGATTGCACCAGCTACACACCGCCCTCGCGCAGCTAATCGCCAACGGGGTGGCGGTCGATTTGGAGCGTCTGTTCGCGGGTCGCAACGTGCGTGTTCACAATTTGCGCAACTTGGTTGAGGAAACGAAGCCTGCGAAACTGCGTGCGACAACGTGGTGGCTTAATGGTGGACAGGTTCGGCCGATGAAGGAAGCGCCGACCGTTGTGAAGCCACTTTCGGCCGAAAAACTCACGGCCGTGATTGGCGCGACGACAAAGGCCAAACAACAGCCTATCGAACACCAAACGCCAAAAACTGAAGCGAACACGGAACTGGTCACAGGCCAAAGAAAACAGACAACGGATAACAGACAACGGATAACGGACAACGGACAACAGATAACGACGCACAACACACCTTCCCCACACGCAGCCGCCTTCGTCGAACAATATCAAACGGTGATGACGCACTTTTTGCAGACGCAGAAAGAAGTGATGCTGGCGGCGCTGGGCACAGGTCAAGCGCCAGCTACGCCAGCGCCACAGCCACAGTCAAACGGGATGGTTTACCCAATTTACCCGTCAGTTGCGCCTGTTCCGCCGCCCGTTGTGCAGCGGATAGTGCCGCAAAAGCGTGTGGTGAGGCCGCCAGCGGTTGTGAAAAAGGCAGCGCCCCAAGCGGTTCCGCGTTCGTTGTTGAAGTGGGTTAAGATGGATGCCCCTGCGCAGTCGGCGCTGGTGTTTTCGGCCGAAACACCGATCCTCATCACAGATGACGAGTTAGGTATCGCACAAGCGATTGCGGCCAAAATTGAGTTGGCGGGCGGCACGGCGATCGTTGGCACACCTGCCGACCAGCAACAATGGGGCGGCATTTTGCATCTTGCCCCGCTGGCTGGCACAAGCGCCTTTGGCGACATGTCCTTGAATGAGTGGCAAGCGGTGACGCAGCGCGATGTGAAGTCGTTGCTTGGCTTGGCGCAAATGATTAACAACAAAACCGCGTTTTTTGTGGCTGCAATGGCAAGCAAACATTGCCCCCACCACGGTGGCGTCAGCGGCTTTATGAAAACGGCGGCGCAAGAAATGGACAGTGTGCGCGTGCAGGCGGTTGATGTGGACGCCGATTTAACCGCCAACGATATTGCGGAACAGCTTTGGGCGGAGCTAAACGCGACGAACACGACGCCCGTTGTGCGCTACGTTGGCGAACAGCGTTTTGTCACCCAGCAGCGCAGCGTTGGACTAGGGAAACCAGACAACAAACAATCGATAACAAATAACGATGTGCTGTTGATCACAGGCGGCGCACGTGGCATCACGGCACAGGTTGCGCTGACGATTGCGCAGCGTAGCCAGCCGACGTTGGTGCTGGTCGGTCGCTCGCCGTTGCCCGCCGCGCCCGAGTCAAAAGCGACCGCTGGCGTTGATGAGCCAAAGGCGCTCAAAGCGGCGATTATTGCTGATTTGAAGGCGCGTGGGGAAAAGGTTTCCTTGCCGATTGTTGAAAAGCAGTTCGGCCGATTGCGCAAACAGCGCGAAATGCTTGCCAACTTAGCCGCCATCGAAGCGACAGGCGCAACCGTTCGTTATCATGCGACAGACGTGCGCAGCGCGATGGGCATGCGTTTGGTTGTTGAGATGACGCGACAGGAGTTTGGCGAAATCACGGGCGTGATTCACGGGGCGGGCATTATTGAGGACAAGCTGATTGCTGATAAATCGGCCGATTCATTTAACCGTGTTTTTGACACCAAAGCGGACAGCCTCTTTATTTTGCAGCAGCTTTTGAAACCTGACCCCTTGCGCTTTATGGCACTTTTCTCCTCCGCAGCGGGTGCACTTGGCAATCGGGGGCAATGTGATTATGCAGCCGCCAATGACCTGATGAACCATGCCGCCACTCATCTGAGCCGCGTTTGGGACACGCACGTGACGGCGCTTTGCTGGGGGCCGTGGGCGACAGAAGGCATGGTTTCGGCCGAACTACAGGCACAATTCAAGGCGCAGGGAATCGAACTAATTGACATCGATAGCGGTTGTGCCGCGCTTGTGCAAGAGGTCGAGCAAGGGAGCGAGCCAGTTGTAATTTACGCAGGTGGCGTTTGGGGGGCAGGAGAAACAATTCAGCATGCTGTATTCAGTGGTGAAGATACAAATCAAATACCGCACACGGCATACCGCAGACCGCTCTTTACCAATTTTTCGATAGAACGCAGTCAAGGCGCGTTGACCGTCACGCGCACCTTTGACGTGGCGGTTGATCGTTATCTTGATCATCATCGACTGGATGGACAGCCCGTGCTGCCGATGGCGGTGGCAACCGAATGGATGTGTGAGGTGGCGCAGGCAGGTTGGCCCGAAATGGTGATTGTTGGCGCACGTGATTTGAAAGTGTTGGCGGGGGTCAAATTCAATTTGGACGCACCACAAACGCTACAGGTCAAGGCGCACGCGACCTCTGCTGCACAGGGTCAGTTTGACATCCATTTACAGCTTGTGGATACAAAAACGCGCCGCACGCACTACCGCGCCGTGGTCGAAATGGCGGATGACTTACCCGTTGGCCCCGTTTATGACAATCTGCCGAGCGAGCTAACGCCATTTGCAAAAGGGCTGGTGGCTGGTTATGAGGAGTGGCTGTTTCATGGGCCGCTGTTTCAGGCGATTTGCGCGGTGCAGGGTGGTACGGACAAAGATTTTGTGATGGAGATTGTGCCAAGTTCGGCCGAACTCGCCATCTTCAACAGCACGGGCAATTGGTTAATCGACCCCGTTGTGTTTGATGCGGGTCTACAGGGCGCACTGCTCTGGGCGCGTGAACGGCTTGACGTGACGCCAATTCCGTTAGGGTTTGCCAGCATTCGTCGCTACGCACCACTCAACCAAACCCCGATTACGGCCCATCTACAATTTAAGCGCGATGAAACAACGCAAGAACTGTCAATCGACATCGCTTTCATCGACAAAAATAACCAACTGCTGATGCAGGTTGAAAATGTGCAGGGACAATATTCAAGCGCATTTAATCGACTTGGCGGCAATGAAACGTATCGGCCGATAGGGTACGCTGGCAAATCAGTGGGCCAATAATATTGAACGACTGAGCTACTAAACACCCATTTTTTATGGGTGTGTTTCAAATGGGTTGGCGACAATAACGTAGACTGAGCTTGTCGAAGTCGTAACAGCGTATCGCTCAGGCTTCGACTGGCTCAGGCTTCGACTGGCTCAGCCACCGCTCTTTACTCAAATGAAACGTATCTATTTTTTATTATGACACAGGATATTGCACTCATCGGTATGGCGGGCATCTTTCCAAAAGCGCCAGACGTCTATACCTTTTGGGAAAACATTGTCAATAAAGTTGAAGGGCTGAGTGACCCCCCGCCCGAAGCTTGGGACGTGAACATGGTTTATGATCCCGATAGTCGCCGCAGCGACCGCATCAGAGGCAAGCGCGGCGGTTTCTTGGGTGATCTGGCAACCTTTGACCCCAAGCGATTTGGGATCAAGAAGCGTGCTGTGCGTGGCACAGAGCCGGGGCAATGGCTGGCGCTTGAAGCGGCCCGCAACGCGCTGGACGACGCAGGCTATGGCGCAGAAATTCCCGAACGGGCGCGTACGGCGGTCGTGATCGGACGCGGAACCTATCTCAATCGCGGCAACAGCACACACTATGTACATGGGTCGGTGATTGACGAGGTGATTGGGATGCTCCAACAACTCCATCCTGACTACAGCGCCGCCGATCTTGACAGCATTCGTAAAGAACTGCGCAGCACCCTGCCGCCATTCAACAACACGGCTGTGCGCGGGTTGATTCCGAACATTATTGCGGGACGGATTGCAAATAAGTTTGATTTGATGGGGCCATCGTACACTGTTGATGCCGCCTGTTCTTCGGCCGTGGTGGCGGTTGAGCAAGCGGTGAAAGGGTTGCGCAGCGGCGAGTACGATATGGCGCTGGTTGGTGGAGCTTATGTGACCAGCCCCTCGCCGATGTCGATGATTTTCTCGCAGCTACGGGTCCTGTCTACCGAGGGCAAGATTCGGCCGTTTTCGGCCGATTCAGACGGCACAGTTCTCGGCGAAGGAATCGGAATGGTCGTTCTCAAAAGATTGGACGACGCAATTCGTGACCAAAACCCTATCTACAGTGTTATTAAAGGTGTAGGCGTTGCAAGCGACGGCAACGGGCGCAGCGTTTTGGCTCCCAACGAAAAAGGGGCGCTGATCGCAATGCAACGTGCTTATGCCGATGCAGGCGTTTCACCCGAAGACGTGACGCTGCTTGAAGCACATGGCCTTGGCACAATCGGGGATGCGATTGAGTTTGAGGCACTTAACAAATTTTATGGCGAGGTGACGCACCCCATTCCGATGGGAACGGTCAAACCGATGACGGGACATCTCATGCCCGCATCGGGCGTGGCCGCGCTGATCAAAACATCGCTGGCGCTGCACCACAAGGTGCTGCCCCCGACGCTGAACGTTGAGACGCCAAACCCTGAGCTAGCTTGGGAATCGTCGCCATTGGTTCTAAATGGGACGTTGCAGGCGTGGGACCATTCGGCCGAAAAGCCGCGCCGCGCCGCCATCAATTCCTATGGATTTGGCGGCGTCAGCACCCATATGGTGCTGGAAGAAGCACCTGCGGGTGCAAAAAGACCTGCGTTTGTGCAAACAAACGTGCCGTCTGACAACCGTGTTCAAATTTTAACGAATCCACGTGCGCTGAAAATTTCAGATGAATTTGCGCATGCGTTCCAACAAGGGCGCTCGACCGCTGCGGCCAAATCGGCCGAAAGCAGCATGCTCCCTGCCGAGACAGTGACTCAACAGGCGACACCCAGTGCGCCGCATGAACCTGTCCATATTTCAATGCCAACCAAGCCGAAAGGTGTCCCAGAAAAAGTGGCGGCTAAATCAGCCCCCGTGATTTCACAGCCACACTGGGCAACCTCATCTATGCCAATTCACTCTCCTACGCTGCACGTTGCAGCAGGAGAACAAACTATGTCAACACCGAGTCCTTTAGCGCCTGCCATGATGGCGGCCTACACCGACCTGATGAAAACGTTCTTGAACGTTCAGCGCGATGTGATGATCGCCGCGCTGGGTGGACAAGTTAGCGACCTGCCCGCAGCGATTGCGCCAACGGCAATACCGATGCCGCCAATGCCTGCGGCGGCCCCTGCGCCGATGCAACACGGCTCGTATCAAGCGCCTGTTTATTATCCGCCAGCACCTGCAAGCTACCAGCCGCCCGTGGCGGTGGAGCCTGCCCCTGTGGTGGGGTCTACCAATGGACATGAAAATGGGTATGCGGTGCAGACGGCCGTGGTTGAGGCTGAGGTGATTTCGGCCGAAACAGACGCCGTAACCGATGCGTCACTGACTGCCGCACTGGTTGAGCTGGTCGCTGAACGGACCGGCTATCCGGCCGAAATGGTCGAACTCGATCTAGATTTAGAAGCGGACTTGGGCATTGACTCCATCAAACGGGTCGAGGTGCTGGGTTCCTTCCAGAAACAATTTGGCGACCGCATCGCCAATGTCGAGATGGACGACCTAACTGAAAAGAAATCAATCCGAGAAATTGTCGATTACGTGCTCGGACAGCAAGTTTGAAAAAGGATGCAGGATGAAAGACGAGACGCTTATCATCTGCCACCCTTATTAATTCCTTTAGAGAAACCTTATGACAGTCAACACACTGCAAAAAACGAATGACCCGATGCTTGACGAACGCCAAACCGAGCACAAGACACAGCCTAACCAATTCGAGAAATTAGCACGTTTGCGTGCCGAATCGCAAGCCGCAGGCAGCGAAAAATTGCTTGCCCGTCAGCGTAAATTGGGCAAAATGACCGCCCGCGAACGGATTGAAATGCTAGTTGACCCTGGCTCGTTTGTTGAAGTGGATGCGTTTGTGCGCCACCGTGAGCGCAACTTTGGCATGGATGCAAAGCGCATCACGGGTGATGCTGTGGTGACAGGCTGGGGAACGGTCAACGGGCGCTTGATTTATGTTTACAGTCAAGATTTTACCGTTTTTGGCGGCAGCGTTAGCCGTGTCCATGCGGATAAAATTGTTAAAGTGATGCAGATGGCGGTCAAGAACGGTGCGCCGATTATTGGGATCAATGATAGCGGTGGCGCTCGAATTCAAGAAGGCGTTGTCGGGTTGGGCGGTTATGCCGATATTTTCTTGCAAAACGTGATGGCGTCAGGCGTTGTGCCGCAGATTAGCCTGATTATGGGGCCTTGTGCGGGTGGGGCGGTTTATTCGCCTGCGCTGACAGACTTCATCTTTATGGTTGACAAAAGCAGCCACATGTTTGTGACTGGCCCCGATGTTGTGAAGGCTGTGACGGGCGAAGATGTCACCTTTGAGGAGCTTGGCGGTGCGCAGACGCACACCGAAATTAGCGGGGTCGCACATCGTGCGTTCCAAAGCGAAATAGAGGCAATCTATCAGGTGCGCCAATTGCTCGAATACCTGCCGCAGAACAACATGGAGGAAGCACCCACCTTCAAAACGTTTGACTCAGGTGAGATTGACATACGTTTGAACACGATTGTGCCAGAGAACCCCAACAAACCTTATGACATCAAAGACGTGATTAATTTGCTGGCGGATGAGGGGTCTTTCTATGAGATTCAGCCAGAATATGCACAAAATATTGTCGTTGGCTTTTCACGCATGGGCGGCATGACGGTTGGCATGGTGGCGAATCAGCCAATGGTGATGGCTGGGGCGCTAGATATTGCGGCCAGCCGCAAAGCAGCGCGTTTTGTCCGCTTCTGCGATGCGTTCAACATTCCGCTGGTTGTGTTTGAAGATGTGCCTGGGTTTATGCCTGGCATCGATCAGGAGCATGGCGGCATTATTCGTGAAGGGGCGAAGCTGCTTTATGCGTTCTGTGAGGCGACAGTGCCAAAAATCACGGTTGTCACGCGCAAAGGGTATGGCGGTGCTTACTTGACGATGAACTGCAAGCACATTCGCAGTGACCTGAATTTAGCTTGGCCTTCGGCCGAATTGGCAGTCATGGGACCCGATGGTGCAGTCAACATCATTTTCCGTCGCGAACTAGCCGAGGCGGCAGACCCTGTTTCAAAAAAGGCGGAGCTGGTTGAAACGTATCGTAAAAAGTTTGCGAATCCTTATGTTGCGGCCGAACATGGTTATATTGATGACATCATTGAGCCATCTGAGACGCGCCCCCGTTTGATCAACGCGCTGTTCATGTTGCGCAACAAACGGGACAACAATCCGCCTAAGAAACACGGCAACATGCCGCTTTAAGGTAGACAAGTGATGATTGACGAGGATCGCTGTTTAGGTAGGTCGTCGTCAATCACTCAACAAACCCATCAAAAGAGGCGTTGTTTTCATGGTCGTCAACTTCCCAATTTTTGCGCCATAGCGAACTGCCGCCATCGACGCGCAAGGTTTCGCCTGTGATGTAGGCAGCGGCGGGGGAAAGTAAAAAGGTCACAGCAGCAGCAATTTCAGACTCGGTGCCAAGGCGCTTGGCTGGAATGCTGCTGCGAACGGTTGCGACATAGCTGGCAATAAATGCCGCGTCGTATTGTGTTAGCCCATGTCCGTGAATCACACCGGGGGCGACCGAATTGATGCGGACGCCACGCGCCGCCCACTCAACCGCCAGCGTTTTTGTGAGATTGACGACACCTGCTCGCGCTGCGCCCGTGTGCGCCATACCCGGGAAGCCATTCCACATATCGGCCACGATGTTGACGATATTGCCCCCTTTTTTGCCCATCACCTGATTAAAAACGGCGCGACTGACGTTGAATGTGCCTGTCAAATTTGTTTCGATGACAGCGTGCCATCCTTTTTGGCTGATATGTTCGGCCGGACTCGGAAACTGCCCCCCCGCATTATTCACCAGCGCATCAATTGTCCCGTGATCCGCAACGATTGTCTCAATCAGCTTTTGTACATCCGCCTCGCGACGAATATTAATCGTGTAGAAAGCGCAGCGCCCGCCCGCCGCGATAATCTCGTTTGTCGTCGCCTCAAGCGGGGCTTCTTTGCGTGCAGCGATAATGATGTTTGCACCGAGCGAGGCCAGTTCGTGCGCGATGGCGCGGCCGATGCCTGTGCCGCCGCCCGTGACGAGGATAGTTTGATCTTGAAAGAGATTCGGCCGAAATATACTCTGATAACGCATGACAAAACTCCTAACCGTTCTAATATTCACACCGTTTTGCAACAGAGCATAAGTTTACCCCGACTTGGGAGCGCGAGGAATCAGGTTGTTAACCAACAACCTGATTCCCCGATTTTATCCAAATGCTGGTTTTATTTCGGCCGAAGACCAATCCAACACCGCATGACGCTCACGTCGGAACTGCTTTGTGTAGAGATCGTAATAGTGTCCCCGCTGTCGAATCAGCTCTGCATGTGAGCCAATCTCATCAATTTGCCCGTCCTTCATCACCAGAATGCGATCCGCATTTTTGATAGTGCTGAGTCGATGGGCAATCACGAAGCTGGTACGCCCCGTCATGAGTTGGTCCATGCCGCGTTGAATCAGCGCCTCGGTTAAGGTGTCTACTGAACTGGTTGCCTCATCCATGATGAAGATGTCAGGCTGTGCCAAAATTGCGCGGGCCAAGCTCAGCAGTTGCTTTTGCCCTACCGACAGCAGAACGCCATCTTCACCCACCTGCGTTTCGTACCCTTTTTCAAGCGCTTTCACAAAGCTGTCCGCGCCCGCCATTTCGGCCGCCGCATGAACCTCCACATCGTTGGCGTCCAGACGACCATAACGGATGTTGTCAAGAATCGTGCCGCTAAACAGGTATGGTGTCTGCAACACCATGCCGATATGTGACTGAATGCTGTTGAGCGTCAAATCGCGGTAGTCGTACCCTGCCAGCTCGATAATCCCGTTGGTTGGTTCATAAAAACGGGCCACCAAGTTGATGATGGTTGATTTACCTGCACCCGTTGGTCCAACAATCGCAATTGTTTCACCCTGTTTGACCGTCAGGCTAAAGTCGCGCAAGACAGGTTTGTCCGCTTCGTATGCAAAGCTCACGTTGTTGAAAACGATGTCACCTTCGAGCGAGTCGATATGAATGGCGTGCTGACTGTTGACAATGTCAGGGTCTGTGTCGAGCAGGCTGAAAATCCGTTCGGCCGAAGCAATCGCCTTCTGCATACTTGCATACACCATTGCCAACTGCTGAATCGGCCACAGCATAAACGTGATGTAGCTGATAAACGCCTGAATCATACCAATCTGTAGGTTGCCCGCTTGAAGCTGCCAGCCACCTGCCCAAATGGTTGCCACAATGCCAAATGCGGTTACAAGTTGAACCAATGGCAAAAATAGGGCAGACAGCCAGTTTGCACGATAGCTGGCCGCAAACATTTCGCTTGTGCGTTCTTCAAAAACGCCCAGATTCGGCTTTTCGCGTCGCAGCGCTTTAACGACCCGCACGCCTGTAATCATCTGGCTGAACGCCGCCGTGATGCGTGAGTTTGCCTTACGAGAGGCGCGAAACTCGTGCAAAATGCGCTGTTGAAACTGGATCGCGATGATGATGATAATCGGCACAATCAGCATGACAATCAGCGCCAACTGCCAGTTCATCCAAAACATGAACGCCAGCGAGGAGCCGATCGCGCCGACCGCCCACGTCATATCAAGATACCCCCAAGAGACAAGATCGCCAACGCGCATCACATCCGAGATCACACGCGACTGGAGCCAGCCCGTTGGCGTGCGATCATAGTAGCCAAGATGCAGTTTTTGCAGATGTGCAAACAGCTCTGTGCGTAAATCACGCTGTACCCGTTGCCCCAAGTAAGCGGCGCCCAAAATCATACCGACAACAAAGACGGCAAATATAAACCACAACAAACCATATTGGAGGCTGATGCGATTGAGTGCTTCCATGTCGCCAGGCACAACTCCCTCGTCAATGATCCGCTGAGTGAGAACGGTCATGTACGATTCGATAATTGATACAGACAAAATACAGGTAACAAACAGAAGCATCAGCGGCCAGTGGCGCAGCCCAACTTTTGTGATGCGTTTGAGCGTGCTGCCGCTCATCGATTGATTAAATTCTTCTTCGTCAAAATATTGATCAGACATGGGGAAAGGGAGGGATGGGGAATGGGGAATGGAGAATGAAGAATGGAGAATGAAGAAATAAAGCGTACTTAATCGCCTTGTTCTTCATTCAATATTCAATATTCAACATTTCCCTTTACCCTTTTCCTTTATGCAAATAACGGCTCCGTGGCCTCTACGGTCGCGTCGCCGATCTCTTCTTCAAGATCCGCTTCGATGCTGGCCTGTAGCTGGTAGATACGTTGGTAAACGCCGTCTTGGGCGAGTAGGTCTTGATGCGTGCCACGCTCGATGATGCGTCCCTTGTCCAGAATGAGGATTTGGTCGGCGTGCATTACGCTTTGGATACGGTGCGCGATGATAAAAGTGGTGCGTGCCGTGTTTTCTTGCTCACCACGTGGCCCAACCATTGCTTCGCGAATGCGTGACTCCGTTTCGGTATCGACCGCTGAGGTGGCGTCATCCAATATCAGGATGCTGGGGTTTTGCAGAATGGTGCGTGCAAGCGTGATGCGCTGCTTTTGTCCGCCGCTGAGCGTGACGCCGCGTTCGCCAACAATCGTTTCGTACCCTTTGGGAAAGGTCATGATGACGTCATGCACATCGGCCGATCGAGCCGCCGCAAATAGCTCTTCATCTGTAACCTTACGCGAGACACTAAACGTAATATTCTCGCGAATGGTGGTCGCAAACAGGAATGGTTCTTGCATAACGATCCCGATTTGTTCGCGCAGGAAGCCGCGTGGGTAGCTGTTCAGCTCGACATCATCGAGCCAAATGTGTCCGTCAATATATTCGTAAAAGCGTGGTAGCAAATTCATGATGGTCGTTTTGCCGGAGCCTGTCGAGCCAAGCAGGGCGGTTATGCTGCCTGCTTCGGCCGAAAAACTAATATCGTGCAGCACGGTTGGGTTCTTTTCTCCCGCGTACTGAAAATTGACGTTTTCAAAGCGCACTGCGCCCCGCACGTTGCCCTTTGATTGGGCTGTGCCTGCATTGAGCGGTTCGCGGGCTTCTTTGATGATTTTGTTGATTCGGCCGAAACTAACAATTGCCGTGCTCGAATCTGCCAACAAACGACCCAAATTGCGAATCGGCCAGATGATTTGCCCAACGAGCGCCGCCGCTGCAATCATCTCACCAATTGAAATGACCCCCTCAATCGCCATTGTTGCGCCGACATAATACGCAAATAACGTCTGCATCCCGCACAAAATATCGGTGCTGGGCCAGTACATGGCGTGAGCGTGCGAGAAGTGTGTCCCTTTGGCATAATGTTCGTTGTTCTCTTTCGCAAACTTGTCTTTCTCAAACGCCTGTCGCGCAAATGCTTTGACGACGCGCACGCCCGCAAGGTTTTCTTGCAGCCGATTGGTCATTTTGGCCTCTTGCGCTTGATATGCTTCAAAGCGTTTGCCCACGATTCTGAAAAAGATGAGCGAGGTGACTAGAATGACGGGGATAATCGCAATTGCGCTGAGGGCAAGGCGGCTGTTGATGCTGTAGAGGGCGCTAAAGCTGACGGTGAACAGGAATATAATTCGGCCGATGCCAACCCCTTGCTCTGAAAACAGCTTGCGAATGGTGTCCACGTCTGAGGTCGAACGCTGCAATAGCTCACCCGTTGTCTCCCGATCGTGAAATTGGAAGCTGAGCCGCTGAATATGGTCGTACAAATAGTTGCGTAACTGCTGTACCGACCGTTCCGCCACATAAGCCGCCCAACGCCCCGCGCCAAACGAAAAGATACCCTGCAACAGCGCAAGCCCAACCAGAATGAGCGCAAAACGCGGCATGAGCGCAAGCGCACCTTCCTGCGGTAAAATCTCGTCGATGATCTGTGCCAGTGTTAAGTAAATATAGGTGCTGGCAACGGCCGCGATGCCAGTGGCAATCATTGCGCCTAGATAGAGCAACCGATAGCCGTTGATCAAGCGAATCACGCCGCGTGCGTTTTCGCGGATACTCTGTTTCGGTTCTTGTTTCTTTGCTTGCTTTTGCATAATGCTTATTTTTGGTTCGGGCGCTTCCCAACATAAATTTGAGGGAGGGTTTCTCAGTTGGTCAGTAGAAAAAGAAACGGACGTACCAACGCACTGATTTCCTCAAGAATCGCCTAATTAACGCGGGAGCCGCCACCTGAAAACAAAAAACGGCCATGGGAAATACCCATGACCGTTTTATAAAAAACAAAAAGTCACGGGCAAATGCGCCGTGACCGTTGAGTTAAAGCGAGAAATTTTCGCTAGCTGACAAGGTGGCGCATTCGTATTAGGGCAAAAAGAGCCGTGCGATAGTTTGGAATGTTTGGAACGAAATACATGTTTGTCATAAGTTTCTCTTGGTGCGACAGGTTTCTGTCACAAAACTCAGGATAACATGGCGTGAATAAGCTGTCAATGGTTAAAATTAGGTAATTGTCTAATAGGTTATCCTGTCATGGAATAGCTAATTTTTTCAGCACGGTGCTTGTTTTGTGGTCTGTTTGAAGCGTACCCATGACATGATACAATGTCGCAGCTTCAGAATTTATCACTCAAACTGGTGCTCACCCTATGAATAATCAATACCTCAGACTCCCGCTGCGTAAACAAGCTGATGTGGAAAATGCGTGGCTCAGCGAGCGGCTCGAAACGTTGCTGCCGATGTTGATGGAACGTGCTGGCCTTGATATGTGGCTCGTGATAGCGCGAGAGTACAACGAAGATCCAGTTATCATGACGTTGCTGCCACAGCCTGCGATGGCTGCACGTCGTCGCACCATTCTACTGTTTCATCGTCAATCTGATGGCACTGTCGAACGCTTTCAGGTTTCGCGCTATGGTCATTCTGGCTACTTTGAAACGGTCTGGAAACCAGAGGTAGAAACACAATATGATTGCCTCGCACGCCTTGTACGTGAACGCGATCCGCAGCAAATTGGGATCAATGTTTCAAAGATGACCGCCTTTGCCGATGGACTTAGCCATGCTGAGTATGGGCTGCTTGCCGAAGCGTTGGGCGACTATGCGGGTCGTTTGACAAGTGCAGAGGAACTTGCGGTGGGCTGGCTTGAGGCGCGAATCGAGTCTGAGATGGTCGCTTATTCGCACGCAGTTGCGATGGGGCATGACATTATTGCGCGTGCTTTTTCGGCCGAAGTGATCCACCCTGGCATCACCACCACGGAGGACGTCATTTGGTGGATGCGTCAAACGATGCACGATCTGGGCCTCCGCGCATGGTTCCAGCCCTCGATCACCATTCAAGCGGCCGATGTTTCCAACGATGCGCTGTTTGCCAGCGACAAGCAGCGCAAACTGATTATGCCCGGCGACCTGTTGCACTGCGACATGGGTTTCTACTACCTGGGCCTCGCGACCGATCAACAGCAGCATTGCTATATTCTCAAAGCGGGCGAGACAGACGCGCCTGCTGGTTTGCGCGATGCGCTGGCCGTTGGCAACCAGCTACAAGATTTGCATATTGCTCAGTTTGCCGCAGGAAAAACGGGCAACGAGGTGCTGCACGACACGCTAAACGTGATGCGCGAGGCATCAATCAACGGCATGATTTACAGTCATCCGCTTGGTTATCATGGACACGCAGCGGGTGCAATCATCGGCATGTGGGACCAACAGAACGGGGTGCCGGGCTTAGGTGATATGCAACTGCATGACAACACTTGTTTCTCAATCGAGCTTAACGTCAGCGTAGACGTTCCCGAATGGGGGCAAACGGTGCGGATCGCGCTTGAAGAAGACGCGGTGCTGCGTACCAACCAAATCGAATGGTTGCACGGTCGTCAGAAAAAATTTCATTTGGTCGGGTAGTTCGGTTCTGAGGAAGATGAACCCCGCCATTTTCTATTGCTCTTTATTTCCCATTATGCTCAAAGTTTACTACCATCATCCAGAGAAACACGCGCAAAATAGCGATTATTTGCGCTCATTACTGCACGAAAACATTGAACTACTTGTCGGTGACGATGTTGATGAGTTTGACATCATTATTGGAGCGCAATTCACAGACGAAGTGCTGGAACGTAGCGCCCGTTTGAAACATATATTGATGCCTTGGGTGGGCGTTCGGCCGGATTTAATCACCCAACTCCAGAAATTTCCACACCTTACCCTGCACAACTGCCACTGGAGCGGCGACATCATTGCCGAATTTATGATCGGCATGTTGTTTACCGCCGCCAAAAACATTATCCCGCCCGATCGGGACATGCGACGCGGCGATTGGGGCGTGTGGGACAGTCCAGCCGTTCAGCTACGTGGCAAACATGCGCTTGTGCTAGGCTATGGCTCGATTGGCAAAAAAGTGGCGCAATTGGCCCGTATGATTGGCATGACTGTATCGGTGCTGCGTCGTTCGGTGAGTGAGGCGTATGAGGAAGATGGGTTGACGATCCAGCCGCGTGCTGCGCTGCATGCGCTTTTGCCTTCGGCCGATTGTCTACTGATCACGCTGCCTTTAACGGCCGAAACGGAAGGACTTATTGGAGAAGCAGAGCTGGCGCTCATGCACGAACATTCAATTTTGGTCAACGTGGGGCGCGGCAAAATTGTGGACGAAAAGGCGCTCTACGAAGCGCTGCGCGATCGTCAAATCCATTCGGCCGCACTAGACGTTTGGTACAACTATCCCAGCGGGGACGCAGCGCGGCCGATGACCTTTCCCAGCAATTACCCGATTCACCAGCTTGATAACGTTGTGATGAGTCCCCACCACAGCGCCGCCGTGATCGACCAAGAGCACGATCGCGCCCGCGCCCGTGAGTTGGCGCGTTTGCTGAACGTTGCGGCCGAAGGGCAACCATTGCCGAGTCAAGTTGATATGAGTTTGGGATACTAGGGAGAGGTGTTTCAGTAGGTCAGTAAGTCAGTTTTTCAGCAGGTCGTTTGACCGAAACGCTGATTGACTGACATACCAACATACTGACTAATCGTTTTTTAGGCGCGTACGCCGCTGTTTGATGTCTTTTGGCGCTCGGGCGGAGGTATCTTTAGCTCGTCCTCGCTGAGCAGGTATTGACCAAACGGCTTGCCGATTGGGCTGAGTAGGGCATGCTTGATCACCTCATCCACATGCGCGACGGGAATTAACTGCAAATCTTGCTTGACCTTTTCAGGAATATCGGGGATGTCCTTTGCGTTTCGCTTGGGGAAAATCGCCGTTTTGATGCCTGCACGATGGGCCGCAATGCTTTTCGCTTTTAACCCGCCAATCGGTAGCACCTTGCCACGCAGCGTAACTTCGCCCGTCATTGCGACGTCTTTGCGGACGGGGCGGTTGGTAAAGGCGGAGATGATTGCGGTGGTCAGCGCGATGCCTGCGCTGGGGCCTTCTTTCGGGATGCCGCCAGCAGGCACGTGAACGTGAATGTTCACCTTGTCGAAAATCTTTGGGTTGATTTCGAGCGTACGGGCGTTGCTGCGAACAAAGGTGAGCGCCGTTTCGGCCGATTCTTTCATCACCTGCCCCAGTGAGCCAGTAAGCTGCATTCGGCCGCTTCCTTCGCTCAACCGCACCTCAATTGCCAACGTGTCGCTGCCGTAGCCCACGACCGCCAAACCTGTGACCACGCCAACTTCATCTTTTTCCTCAGCTCGGCCGAACTGAAAACGCTCTGGGCCAAGATACTCTTCCACTTGTTTGATCGTGACGCGGAAAGGACCCGTTTCGCCACGCGCAATCTGCACCGCAACTTTGCGCACCATCGTGCCGATGTGACGCTCTAGCTGGCGTACACCCGCTTCGTAGGTGTAGTGGCGGATGATTTTGCGAATGGCCGCGTCGCTAAATGAAATTTTGTAGTCGCTTACGCCGTGCGCTTTAAGCTGCTTGCTTAGCAAATAGCCGCGTGTAATCTCGACCTTTTCATCTTCGATGTAGCCTGACATTGACAGCACTTCCATTCGATCGCGCAGCGCATCAGGAATTGTGCTGGTTGTGTTGGATGTGGTGATAAAAACAACTTGTGTCAGATCAAAGGGGAGTTCGAGATAATGGTCGGCAAACGTGCCGTTTTGTTCTGGGTCGAGAACTTCCAGCAGCGCCGAGGTAGGATCACCACGCCAGTCGCGACCAACTTTGTCAATCTCGTCTAGGACAATCACAGGGTTGCGCGTTTTGCAGTCGCGCAGCGCACGAATAATACGGCCTGGAATCGCGCCGATGTAAGTGCGTCGATGTCCGCGAATTTCAGCTTCGTCGCGCACGCCGCCCAAGCTGATGCGCGTCATTTCACGCCCCATTGCGCGTGCCACAGAACTGGCGATTGATGTTTTGCCCACGCCGGGAGGGCCGTCTAGGTTGATGATCGCACCGCGCATGTTGCTGCCCGCCAATTTGCGAACGGCGACATACTCCACAATGCGCTCCTTGATGTCATCAAGCCCGTAATGGTCTTGGTCAAGAATAGTTCGCACGTGATCTACATCAAGATTGTCAGGGCTAAGGGTGTTCCACGGCAACTCGGTTAGCCATTCAAGATAGGTGCGAATGACGCTGGCTTCGGCCGATTGTTCACCCTGCCGCTCCAATCGCTTGATCTCTTTGAGCGCCCGTTCCTCGACAGGTTTAGGCATTTTAACCTCAATAACCTTACGATGGAGTTCATCAACGACGCTTTCGTTATCATCACCTAACTCGCGTCGTATCGCTTTCATCTGTTCACGCAGTAGGAATTCGCGCTGGGCTTTTTCGGCCCCGTCGCGTGCATCCTGTTGAATCTGCGAACGAATCTCAGCGATATGTAGCTCTTGTTTCAAATAGTTGACGACTCTTGTCAAACGGTCTTCACCATCTGCAATCGTCAACAGCTCAATCTCCAGATCGAGCGGCATATTGAGCAAGCCAGCCATATAGTCGGCTAGCTTGCCAGCCGTGGATTTGGTGCGAAGGTTGGCTAACACCTGACGATTGACCTCGCCAAGCATGTGTGCATACTCTTCGAGCAGTGCAATGGAGCTAGCCATTAGCTCGGCTGGACGTCCATCGCTGGCCTCATTCATTTCAGTATAACGGCCGACGATATACGGCTCTGTTTTCACGAACCCTTGAAAACGTACACGTCGTTTAAGCTCGACAAGCATCTGCACACCCTGTTGGGGTGGATTCATCAAATCACGCACGCTAGCCAAAACGCCAACAGGAGACATATCCTGTGAAGTTGGATTTTCTATATCGGGATCGTATTGAACTAGAATGAGGATGTCGCTATGATGCTTGTTTGCGACTTGTGCTGCTTTGAGCGAGCGTTTTCGCCCAATTGAGATTGTGGTAACGCCACCGGGGAAAACGGCTCCGCCACGCAGCGGTACGGCGGGTACTGTGCGGCTTCCAATGGTCATCGACATACCTGGATGCTCCCATTACTATAAGTCATCAATTTTGCCTCTGAACTTGACTGGTAAACCTGACAAGGGCTGTGCAATTATTCTATCAAACCCCTAGATTTTAACTTGTATAGGCAGTACGCACAACCAATTATCAGAACATATATTCTAATTATGTGATAAAACACGCGAATCGATTCGTTTCACCTAAACTTAGCGATTGGGGAATCGACATATCGTTTATGGGGGTAAGAGGTTAATATGTTGTGGTTTGGTCAATGCTTTGCTTTTACCAATACAACAGTCTCAGTGTAGCGAATATAGCTTGTTGCGTATATTACGAAAGCACTTACTACGTGTAAACTGTTGTACCGCTTGTGTACGGTTTTTTTATTTCTTTATGATTTAGGCAGGTTATGAACAGGGGTTGAACCACAGAGACGCAGCTAAGTTTTTGAAATTGGATGCTTTTTGTAGCTTGTCCAAAAATAGAGGTGTGTTTCAAATGGGTTGGTGACGATAACGTAGACTGAGCATGTCGAAGTCACAGCGGCGTGTCGCTCAGGCTTCGACATGCTCAGCCACCGCTCTTTACTCAAATGAGACACACTCAAAGAA
>JBMZDF010000036.1:279-21754 GCA_049614105.1 Promineifilaceae bacterium (SeqCode) | reverse complement strand
CTGTCATAGCAATACGCAGCATTGTATTGGCGGATAGGACGGCATAGAGACGTTTATAATCAAAGGACATGCGCAAATTGTTAAAGCGAGTGCGTGAAAAGTCAATCATTTGGCCTAAAGTGACCGTAGTACTACATGAGAAAATGAAGAAACCGTAAAAAGATTGCCGCCTTGCGTTTCGTTCAGATTTGGTAAATTGTTGTTAGTGTGTGTACTATCGTCTGCACAATCGGCCCTCTGTGAGTAAAATTAGTATTATGAAACAAAGGACAAATGATGAATGGTTATCGGAGCTACGCGATCCCAATAACCGTGAAGACGCGCTGATCGACCTGCGGACTATTTTGCTAAATGGTTTGCGGCGTGGTCTGGTGAGCCATGTCAATACGCAAGGGCCTGAGTTTGAACCTTTGGCCGAAGATTTTACACAAGAGGCGCTGCTCAAGGTGCTGGCTAACATCGATTCTTTTCGAGGAAAGAGCAAGTTCACCACGTGGGCGCATAAGATTGCGGTACGTGTTGCGCTGACAGAATTGCGTCGCAAACGATGGAAGGATCGTTCGCTGGACGATTTGCTCTCTGACGACTCTCCAGTTACTTTTGTCGCGCCTGACAAAAAACCAACGCCAGATATGACGGCGGTGCAAACTGATTTAATGGCCCGCGTTATGCGAATCATTCAGGAAGAATTGACCGACAAGCAGCGTACAGCCATGCAGCTTGTTCCAATTGGCGGCACACCGATTGATGTTGCGGCTAGGCAGATGTCGATGAAGCGCAACGCGCTGTATAAGCTTTTGCACGACGCTCGTTTGCGCGTCAAAAATCGTTTACAGAAAGAGGGATTAAGTTCGGCCGAAATTCTGGCGGCTTTTTCTTAGAAAAAAGTTACAGGACGCTTACACGTAAGAACTGTCACTTGCAAACCGTCAGAAGACTGTAACGAGCAACGTGAACCTTCTACCTCAGAAATGAGTCACGTAGTGGAGTAGACATCTGAAGGTCAGGGTCTAGCTCGTACAGGTAAGAAATATGAATCCAAAAGCATTAATCCGAAAGCTCGCAATGATGGTCGAAAAGACCAACGAGCAAGAGTTTGATTGTGACGAAGTTCACGATCTAATCGACCAAATTGCTGAAATGCAAATACAAGGCGTGAACTGGGGCAGAGATATGCCGCATATTCAAGCGCACATTGCGATGTGCGGCTGCTGCAATGCAGAGTTTGACGTTCTGCTCACCATCTTGGAGGGCGAATTCGCATGAACCTACTCGTGATGGGCGGCACGCAATTTTTAGGCCGTGCAATTGTTGACGCTGCCGTTGCCGCAGGCCATACGGTTACCCTGTTTAATCGTGGTAAAACGGGTGTTGATCTGTTTCCATCGCTAGAAAAGTTGCGCGGCGACCGCAAAGACGGCAATCTCACCGCTTTGCAAGGTCGTACATTTGACGCGGTTATCGATGTCTGCGCCTTCTTCCCGCGTGTGGTTCGTGAGCTGTTAGAAACGGTCAAGACAGCGCACTACACGCTTATTTCGACCATCTCGGTCTATGGGCGCAACGATATGATAGGGGCTGATGAATCGGCCGAATTGGCAACCCTCGACGATCACAGCACCGAAGAAGTCACGGGGGAAACCTATGGTGGACTCAAGGTGTTGTGTGAACAAGCGGCCGAAGCCGCTTTGCCTGAACAGGTGCTACACGTCCGCTCAGGGTTGATTATCGGCCCACACGATCCCACTGACCGCTTCACCTACTGGCCCGTGCGCGTGGCGCGTGGCGGCAAAATGCTCGCACCAAAGCCGCCAGATTATGCGTTGCAGGTGATCGATGCGCGTGATCAGGCGGCGTGGATTATTCGATCGATTGAGGCCAACGTGACGGGTGTGTTTAATGTCGCAGGGGATTCGTCTGTGACGTTGAAGCAGATTATAGACACCACATGTGCGATGAGTGGCAGCGCGGCTGAGGTTGTGTGGATTTCGGCCGAAACAATCGCTGAGCATGAAATCCAACCTTGGCAAGAACTCCCGCTCTATGTGCGGATGGAAGGATATGAAGGCTTCCATCATTACAGTATCGATAAGGCGCTGGCGACTGGGCTGGTTTTTCGGCCGATAGCCGACACCATTCGCGACATTCTCACTTGGTACGATCTCGATCAACCGCTCAAAATAGGTCTCAAACCTGAACGGGAAGCCGAAATTCTACAAAAAATCGCCTAACGCTGGCGATGCAGGTGGTTAGGTTTTCATACCTAACGTTTCACTATCTCCAACAACAATCATGAGTACAGTAACTGGACGACTCGCTTATAAATATCAAGTTTTCATGTCAAACGGGCGACACAGCATTATTGCTGATGAGCCAATCGGACACAGCACCGATCTGGGGCCAGGGCCTTACGAACTACTTTGTGCCAGCCTTGCCGCTTGCAAAGCGATGACGGTACGCATGTATGCTGAACGTAAAGGCTGGCCGCTTGAAGGTATGGACATCGTTGTTTCGCATGAGAAGGTCAAAGCATCACGGTGTGACGAATGCGAATCAACCAAAGGATTTGTTGACATCTTTGAATGCGACATGACGTTCCACGGCGGGCTAGACAGTGACCAGCGCGAACGCCTCAAGGAAATTTCCACCCGCTGTCCTGTGCATCGCAGCCTGCTCAGCGAAACAATCATTCATTCTAACCTTGTGCAACAATCCGCCTAAACAATTAGCCATTTGCCAGACTGATAATTTGTGGCACATCTAAACTAAGATCGCAAACTTATCTATCCCAGAAGCCGTTCAGACCGATGCCAACGCATTGACCTGAACGGCTTTTTTTGTGCGGGTTGCTCATAATCTATGAGTGCTAAAGTTCAAGCGCTCGCTTTCTGTTGTGCCTTCATTTTCTTTCGTGTATACTATGGTCAGATTGTGCGGGACACTACAACAAAACTTTTCAAGAGAGTTACGACATGAAAATTACTTGTCAACAGGAAAATTTATCACGCGGTCTTTCAATTGTCGGACGCGCCGTTAGTACGCGCTCAACCCTGCCCGTTTTAGCAAACGTGCTGCTAGCTTCGGATGGGGGGCGACTAAAATTGTCGGCAACTAATCTAGAGATGGTTGTCACTTGTTGGATCAATGCGAAAGTTGAGCGTGAAGGGTCGATCACGATCCCTGCACGTACGCTCTCTGATTTGGTTGGGCAATTACCCAAAGAGACAGTCGAGCTAGAGGTTGCGACCGAAACGCATACGATGCACATCGAATGTGGACGCACTAAATCGAACTTGCGCGGCATTGACGCACAAGAATTCCCGCTTGTCCCAGATCCTGACTTAACGCAAAGTATTCGCTTACAGGGTGCTAAGTTCAAGCAGATGATCAATCAGGTTGCGTTTGCGGCCGCTTCAGATGACACACGCCCCACATTGACGGGTGTTTCGGTTCAATTTGAAGGTAAGCAGCTCAAACTCGCGGCGACTGATGCATTCCGTCTTTCTGTACGCACGGCCGAATTAGAACATGCCACGGCAACCAAATCTGTTATCGTACCAGCGCGGGCGCTTGGAGAACTGGCGCGTGTCATTACAAACGATGACGAAGTGTTACACGTAATGGTTCCTGAAGGGCGCAACCAAATTATCTTTAAGCTGGATAATATTGTGCTGGTCTCTCAGTTAATTGACGGCAACTTCCCAGATTTCTCGCCGATTATCCCCAAAAAGTACAATACACGTGCCATAATGAGCACTGCCTCTTTGTTGCAGGCAGCAAAAACCGCAGGCATTTTTGCCCGTGAGTCTAGCCATACCGCTCGTATTCGTGTGAACCCCGGCAACGAGTTAACAGGCGCATTCACCGCTATCTCAGCGACTAGCCAAGAAACGGGCGACAATGTTGTTCAAGTTGATGCAACGGTTGAAGGTGGCGAGGTTGAAGTGGCATTCAATGTTAAGTATCTGACGGACGTGTTAAATGTCTTGGAAGCGCCACAGGTTGCACTTGAATCTACATCTCCAATGGAGCCTGGTGTGATTAGGCCTGTTGGCAGCGATGAGTTCTTCCACATTATTATGCCGATGCATTTCGGCCGATAATCGCCCCACCTTCCCCAACACAAATCAAAAAATTACAGCGCACCTACGGGTGCGCTTGTGGTTTACCGTGCAAATTGTGTTGAGGGGTGGGGGGAGGAATGAGGAAGGTTGAATGAAGAATGAAGAAATTCTAGTTCTTCATTCTTCCACTTCTTTTTTTAGCTCAAATTGTCGACGACGGTTGCGTAGAGCGTTTCGGCACGTAGGTCGGCCAATGTGTGACACGGCGCGTTCATTTCATCAGCTAGAGCTTGTGCCAAGCCTTGATCAAACGCAGGGTGTTCCATGTTGATTACCACTGATTTGATCCCTTGATCTTGGAACATATTGGCGATTTTGTGTGCCTCAACCTGTGGTGGTTGATCGCTGACGCTGACGTTTCCCGCGCCATCCGTCAACAAAATCATCAATGGAATCACGTCAGGGTGGGTGTAGCTTTCTTTCTTGATAACCTCGTAGGAGAGCATTAGACCGGCCGAAAGCGGCGTTTTCCCGCCCACTTTGACATCTTGCAGCGCTTTTTTCGCCAACGTCACGGAGTTTGTCGGCGGCAGCACGACCCGCGCATCGTTCTTGTGGAACACAATCAGCCCAACACGATCGCGGCGTTTGTATGCATCGCTAAGCAGCGACAGAATCGCGCCCTTTGTCGCTTCCATCCGCTCAGACACCGCCATACTCCAGCTTGCATCAACCGCAAACAGAACCAAATTAGCCGAACGGCGCACGCGCACCTTTTCGCGCAAATCTTGCTTTTTGAGCTTGAGCGCCAAGGTCGAGTTTCCTTCCTCAGAGCGGCGTTTCTGATGCGCAGCGGCAACACGCAATGTTGCATCAAATGCAAGGTCGCGAACTTTATCTTTTTTCGGGAGTCGGGATTGGATGTACCGACCGCGCTTGCGGTCGGTTTTGGTAACGGAACGACGACCCGCCACCTGCCGCGTCAATTTGTCGAGCGGGGTGTCAAGTCGTCGTGCGCTAAATTCTTGTGCAGTCTCTTTTTTTGTGCCACCTTCCCACCACTTGCCATCCTGTGGCGCGGCGGGAACGGATTGTGGCCCAGCTTCGGTCTCGGCTTGCTCAGCGCCTTCCTCTACCTCTGCCTCAGCGTCCATGGCTTTTTTTTTACCTGGTCGCTGTTGTCCATTTCTGCATCTTGTTCCATTGCGTCGGCGTCTGGGTCGTCGCTAAAGTCGTCAGGAACTTGGTTCAAGGCTGATTCCAAATCTTGGGCTGCAACGCTTGTCTCTTGGAAAGCATGTCCACGCGCACGATGTGGTAAAGCCAATTCGGCCGCAACAATAATGTCCTCATCTGTGATGCGGTCACGTTCGTGCAACGCGGCATTTGCCTGCGCACCGCGCAAAATAACGATGTCGCCACGGTGGCCGTCCACTTTGTACTGTGATGTCAAGGTTGCAATCGCAGCCAAATCACGGCGTGAATAACGGACCGATGCAACCATATCACGCGCCGCCTGCACTTGTTTTGACAAAGCTGCTTCGTAGGCGCTCCAGCGTTCTTTGAACGCTTCTGAATCACGCTCAAACTGCAAACGGCGCTCCATTACTTTCACACGGTCACGTGTGTCGTTCAGGCCAGTTACCGTGACAGAGAAGGCAAAGCGATCGAGCAACTGTGGGCGCAAATCCCCTTCTTCGGGGTTCATGCTGCCAACAAGGACAAACTTTGCAGGGTGCGTGAAGCTGATGCCTTCGCGCTCGATGATGTTGATACCCATTGCGGCCGAATCAAGCAGCAAATCGACAACGTGATCGTCAAGCAGATTGACCTCATCGACATAGAGGATGCCGCGATTGGCGCTAGCTAAAACGCCCGGCTCAAAATGTTTGCGGCCAGTCTGAATCGCTTTCTCAATGTCGAGCGTTCCAACCACGCGATCTTCGGTGGCGCTGACGGGCAGATCAACAAAAGGTGTTGGACGCGCTTCAGTTTTGCTGCTGTCCAAATCTTCTTCTTCGACGCTTTCACCTTCGGCAAGATTAAAGCGGGTTCCGACAACCACATTAATGCTTGGAAGCAAAGAGGCCAACGCACGCGAGGCAGTTGACTTCGCTGTACCGCGTTCACCACGAATCAACACACCACCAATTTGTGGGTTGACTGCGTTTAGGATGAGCGCGCGCTTCATCTTTTCTTGTCCAACGATTGCGGTAAAAGGAAATACAGTGCGATTTTTCGCCATGAACTTACTCCAGTTTATGTCCGCCTAAGATTGGCAGCAGTTGCATCCTCTATAAGAATTGCAATCTGCGGCGTGGCGACAAAAGCAGGTGGGATTATACTTGATTGGCTTCAAAGTTGAAATGGTTCGAGTGAGGTTTGCATGAAAAGCATTGAAAATCCGTACTTGCGGTATCCATCACCAATTGTTATTGCTCATCGTGGCGGTGGTGGATTGGCTCCAGAAAATTCATTGCTGGCGTTTGATCAGGCGGCCGAGATGGCGGGTGTTCATGCGCTGGAGATGGATATTCACACCTCACGTGATGGCAAGCTGATTGTTGCGCACGATGCGGATGTTGACCGCATGACAAACGGAACGGGGTTGATTCGGGAAATGACGGTGGCAGAGGTACGGGCGCTTGATGCGGGCTATGATTGGACAAACGACGGTGGCAAAACGTTTCCGTTTCGCGGTCTGGGACATTATTTGCCAACGTTGGACGAGATATTTGAACGCTACCCGAATCACGTAATCAACATTGATATTAAGTAGCATGATCAGGAAACGGTTGACCGTTTTGTGGCGTTGGTCAAAAAGCATCAGATGCAGAACCGCGTTGTCGTTGGCTCATTCGACAGCAAAACGGTGGCTCGCTTTCGCAGCCAACTGCCCAATGTGGCAACCTGTGGCTCGTATTATGAGGTGCTGTCCTTCTTTTTACTGAACAAGGTCGGCTTGTCAGGTGCATGGCGCGGGCAATGTTCGACCTTTCAAATAGCCGAGTTTGATGACAGCAAGCGTTTACGAGTGATTAGTGAGCGTTTTGTACGCAATTTGAAGCAGCACAATGTACAACTTTATGTTTGGACGGTGAATGATTCGGCCGAAATGAGCCGCCTCCTCGATTGGGGCGTCGATGGCATCATCACTGATTATCCCGACCGTTTAATTGATGTTATCAACTCTCGTTAATTGGCCTCAAACGCTTCTACAAAACAAATGGATACGCGCCTCGCTCACAGTCTTGACGTCTGCCTCTGTCGCGCTTTACTCCTACTTTCGCCACGTCGAACCAAATCAACTGGTCATCGAGCGCGTTGAGATCCCAGTCCCCGATCTGCCGCCAGAGATGAGCGGTTTTACCATCGCCCAACTGTCCGATATTCACTATTTGCCACACACCAAAATGCCTTTGGTCAAACGCGCCATCGCCAAGACGAACGCGCTCAATCCGGATCTGATTGTGTTAACAGGTGACTTTATCAGCAAAAAGGTTGACCCACTTTTTGAACTAGTTGAGGCGTTAGCCGAGCTAAAAGCGCCGCATGGCGTTCTCGCGATTTTGGGCAATCATGATACGAGTTTGTGGAAACCACACGTCAGAGAGATTATGCGTTACGCCTTTGCCCATCACAGTATTCCGCTGCTTGTGAATCAGCATGTGACCTTGTCAAATGGGTTGGTGATAGCAGGGCTTGATGAGATTCATCATGGTCGGCCGAATTTGAAGCGAACGCTGGAGGGAGTTCCAGAGGATGCGCCTGTGGTTGTGTTGATGCACCAACCTGATGTGGCTGATTTTGTGGCGCGGAACCCGCAGGCGATATTGCAATTGTCAGGACATACACATGGGGGGCAGATGCGGATTCCGGGAATTCGGCCGATTTACCTACCCCATTTCGGCCAAAAATATATTCAAGGACTCCACCGCATCGACAACCTCTGGCTCTATGTCAATCGCGGCATCGGACTATCGCGCATGGGGCCACTGCGCATCAACTGCCCGCCTGAAATCACGCTGTTGACTCTTAAAGCAACGAGCAGAAATAAAAGCTAGAGTATTCTGTTCTAGTCAATACATGGGGTTCTCTTGAGACCTACACAAAAACTTGCTGCCCTAACACAACAAATTGGATAGGTTGATTTTGATAAAGATAGTGCAAGCTATAAAAAAATGTCTCTAATGACATCCGCCATTTGCTGACTTGTGCGAGGTCAATAACGACACGAGACTCGTCAACCATCGTGATGCAAATCACATAGTTTGTTTCTGTAAGCTGTGGCGCGGTGCTCGCAAGTGTGTGGCGTGGGGCAATCGATATTCGTCGGATAGTTTGAATAGGCCACGTGGTTTTTTTGTTCCATGCAGAATAGATGCTGATTTGATCGATTTCGGCCGAAAACCGCCATACACGTGCGCTATGCACCCAAACTAACCCAAACGGCGTTACGATAATGAGTATTGTCACTACAAGCACAAACAACCAAACCGCATTATTCCCAGTGGAACTGTGCGCCATACGCTCAATCCCCCATCGAATCCCAAACCCTGAACTAACCAACAAAACAAGAGCCGACACACCTTCTCCAAAAATATAACGTCTCTGCGGCTGTAATCGCCAAGGGAATGAGCGCACAGAGTACGCTTGCAAAGCAGGAAGCCGATACCTGAGAAAATGATAAAGTAACGGAAGCTGATTAAGTTGGGTGCTAAATCTCAACCGCTTATTCACAGATGAAAACACGAAATTGGATGGTAGCCACCAATCATGCGTTTTTATGTCGATCACATCCTGATAAGCCATTTGCGCTGTATGCCCAAAACGATGCAGCACGATTGCATCCTTGGTTAGATGGACTTCTCCACTGTGCCGCCAGAATAGATACCCTCCAAACACAAAAAATGGCAACCATCCCAGAAAGAACATGAGACGTTCATCCGTTTCCATCGTTGGAAAAATTATAATCACAAAAGCGACAAGCAGTAACAGCATCAAACAGATAATTATCACACCATAAAGCCGAAGTAGGGGAAGGAATTTATAGCTGTGTTTCACATTATGGCTGGTCGTTTTCTTCAGGTGCATAATCATCCCCGTTCTGGCTTCCATTCCAACAAACTTTATCATTTGCCATCTGCTCTTGGTGTGGGTTGGGGGTCAATTGCGGCAATAGGGCATGATCAGGATCATGCTCTGAAACTGTGTCTCCTACTAAACCTGTCCCTCGCTATCAATATCTGTTTCTAAATGGTCAGTCCCAATCTAAGCGGCGTCCCGTTCCAGCATCAGCGTTACAGGCCCATCATTTTGAATGTCGACCGCCATGCTTGCGCCAAAGCGGCCTGTTTCAACCTGTAAACCCAAACTGCGTAATTTTGCTACAAAATAATCAAAGAGGGGTTCTGCATGCTCTGGGCGAGACGCATTGATAAATGAGGGGCGACGCCCTTTACGAGCATCACCATAAAGGGTGAACTGGGAGATCGCTAAAACTGAGCCGCCTACATCGGCAAGCGCAAGATTCATTTTGCCTGCATCATCTTCAAACAGACGAATCCCTGCAATTTTATTCGCCAGCCAGTTAGCTTCCGCCTGTGTGTCGCTGTGGGTAATGCCAACCAGCAGCGTAAAGCCCTTTGCAATTTCGCCGACAATCTCACCTGCAACCGTGACGCTGGAAGATGTAACTCGCTGTAGTAAAACTCGCATAGTAATGAAGTGAAACCGTTATGAACGATCTAATTTGGGGTGGGAGACGCCTCATTGAGGCGTCTAACTGAGGTCTGATGGGGTGCTAGAGAATGCTAACTTTGGAATTATCACCCAGCATTAGCTTGTGTGTGTGCGGCTTGTCCGTCGTGCGCGTCATCTGCACTTTTCGGCCGATCAGGCTATCCTGAATACGCCCTTTAATATCGCTGATGTGACTCTCGCTCAGCACCATCGAATGCTCAATTTCGCTGTTTTCGATGGTTACATCATCCGCAATGCTTGTGTATGGGCCAACATAGCTGTTCACAATACGCGCATTTTTGCCAATGATGCTGGGGCCACGAATGTCGCTGTTGATAATTTGTGCGCCTGCTTCGATGGTGACATTTCGGCCGATTGTGCTCGCGTCATCAACCTCACCATTCACAGCATGGTCTAATTCTTCCAGCACGCGCCCGTTCGCCTCCAGCATATCCTGCTGCTTGCCCGTATCAATCCACCAGCCCGTGTGAACATAAGGATGCACGGTAAACTCGTTGTCGATTAGCCACTGGATCGCATCCGTAATTTCTAGCTCGTTGCGCCAAGAAGGTTGAATCGCGTGGGTCGCTTTGTGGATGTTGGCATCAAACATGTAAATACCAACCAAGGCCAAATCGCTTGGTGGCACTTTTGGCTTTTCAACCAATTTGCGAATTGATCCGTCTTCTGCAATGTCTGCCACGCCATACATTGTCGGGTTTGGAATGCGTGTCAGAACAATTTGGCTGTTCCAATCGCTGCTTGCATACTGTTTGATCAGCGGGCTAATGCCCCCTTCAATCACGTTATCACCGAGGAACATCACAAAACGCTCGTCGCCCAAAAACGCTTCCGAAACTTTGACAGCATGTGCCAACCCAAGCGGCTGCGCCTGAATAATGTAGGTGACTTTCACACCCCAACGGCTTCCATCTCCAACAGCCTGCTTAATTTGCTCACCACGACTGCCGATATTGATCACGATCCCGATTTCATCAATATCTGCGTCACGGATCGTTTCGATAACGCGAAACAAAACTGGCTTATTGGCAACTGGAATTAGCTGCTTGGCGCTTGTAAATGTCAATGGATACAGGCGAGACCCTTTCCCACCGCTCAAAATCAACCCTTTCATGATAGTTCCTAACGCGGACAAGCCGCTAAAAGATGAAAGATAAAAGATGAAGGATGAATGTTAAGAGGTGCCTCCTCATTCATCTTTCATCTTTTGCCGTTCACCGTCTATACTTTTCTTGTTTTAAGTTCCTAGCAATTTTGCCAGCCTACGCTGGCTGAGCGAGCCAAAAATGGCAAGAACATAATCAATTATGTCTTGCTCGTTGCACGCTTGTTACCCGTAATAGTCGCCAACCGAATCATCTTTAGGCGCATTGGTTAATGTTGCGCCAACGATACGGGCTTTGGCTTGTTCGAGAAGTTGTTTAGCGCGTTCAACACGATCGCGACGTGATTTGCCAGCCTGTAACACAAGCAAAACGCCGTCAACTTTTGCACCAAGCACAACGGCATCTGTGACAGCGATCACAGGAGGTGCATCAAATAACACAATGTCCGCTTCAGATTTCAGACGCGCAATTGCATCATCGCACTTGCGTGAGCCAATCAGATCGGCAGGATTGGGCGCTTTTGTGCCACAGGTTAGCAAGCGCAGATTTTCAACTTCGGTTTGCACAAGCGGCATTTCTTTGCCGTTGCTCAGCACCATTTCAGAAAATCCTTTGCCATTTTCGACGCCAAACAGCGTGTGCAAAATAGGTTTACGCAGGTCACAATCAACCAATATTGTGCGATTCCCTGCTTGCGCCAGCGTTACGGCTAGATTGGCAACAGTTGTGCTTTTGCCTTCGTCTGGTTCGGCCGAAGTGACAACCAAAGTCTCAATCGGATCATCCAAACTATAAAATGATAGATTCGTCCGCAGTGCTCGATACGCCTCACTAACGGGCGAACGTGGATCAGTCAAAGTAATTAAACTCATAGCTTTAAGAAATGAAGAATCGTGAATGATGAATAAAGAAAATCAGCATTGCTTTCTTACATTCTTCATTCTTCATTCTTCATTCTGCTTTCCCTTGTCTCACTAAGGAATTTTCCCGATAACTGGAACGTCTAGGTAACGCTCAACTTCTTCTGGGCGACGGACAATGCCAGAGGCAAACCATTCCAACAAGAAAATAAGCAGCACGCCCAGCAAAAGGCCAAAAACGCCACCAGCAACCGTGTTAATGTTTGTATTCGGCCGATCTAAACCCGCTCGTGGGTTATCAGTAAGTTCTGCGTCGATATGGTCTGCTTTCTGCAAACCCGCATTTTTCTCATTGCGCCAACTAATTAGCTGTTCACCCCAAACGCGCCCAATGTCATTCGCCAAATCAGGGTTTTCGTTCTCAACCTCAATCGTGATCACGCTTGTATCGGTGCTTGGCACAATTTTAACTTGACCAAGCAGCCCAAGCGGCTCCATATCGAGTTGCAAGTCGCTAATCACCCTTGCCGCACGAAAACTACTGTTGAGCCATACCGCATAGTTGCGCAGTTCAGCCTTCGCCGCCTGCGTCTGACCATAATCAGGACGCGAGGTAATCAACATGTTGGTTGTTGATTTGTAAATAGGCGTCTGCATTTTGCTAAAGCCATAGGCTGCGCTTGCTGTCAGAAATGCCAACAATAACACCAACCATCCGCGCTGTCGCAATATCCGAAAATAATCGCTTAACTCCATAATGTTAGCTGTTTACCATTAAGGGTATTCAGCATTCAGTTAAAAAGCTGAATATCGAATACCCTTGCAATCAGGGTGATTCAATTTGAACCCTCGTTTTATCTCACTAATTTCACGCTGCGGCGTTCAGCAAGGTGTCGATCGAGTTTCTGTTCAACAAAGTCGTTGATTTTGCGTTTGAAAACGCTAGTGTCGAACTTTTCAGCATGGGCGCGAATTTCGGCCGAATTAACCCGCGTCGCATCAAAGGATTCAACCACATCAACAATTTCATCAACCGTTTGGCGATCAAACAACACGCCAGTCCCAGGAATCACTGTCTCACGCGCCCCGCCGCCGTTAAACGCAATCACGGGTCGTCCCGCCGCCATCGCCTGAATCGGCGCAATCCCAAAATCTTCTTCGCCAGGGAACATAAACGCGCGACAGCGAGCAATCAGATCGGGCAAATCTTCGTTTGGCACAAATCCCAAAAACTTCACATTTGAGTTTGCTAACGCTTCCAAGCGTTCACGGTCGCGGCCGCTGCCAGCGATATAAAGCGGTTTGCCTAGTTTGTTAAACGCTTCAATTAGGACATCCAATCGGCGATAAGGAACGAGTCGGCCGACGAATAGATAATAATCATCGACGTAACTGCTAGGCTCAAAGCGCGTTGTTTCGACAGGTGGATGAATAATAACCGAATCGCGACGGTATATTTTGCTGATTCGCTGACGGATCTCTTCCGATATGGCAATGAAGTGGTCAACGCGGTCGGCGGCTAAGCGATCCCAAACGCGCATCAGCGTTAAAAATGGGTTGAGTACGCCACGTGTCACTTTGCCCAAATTTTCCTGATCAGCATATTGGTGATACCGCCACACGTAGCGCGTTGGCGTCAGGCAGTAGCAGACGTGCAGCGTCTCTGGCCCTGTGATCACCCCATGGCAAAATCCGCTTTTGTTGCTCAGCACAAGATCATAATCGCTAAAATCAAAACGCTCGAAAGCGGAGGGATAGAGCGGGAAATAAACTTGTTGTTTACGGTAAGCGAGTGGGAGTTTGTCGATAAAACTTGTCTTAATGTCCCAGTCATGCCAGTGAGCAGGCATACCTTCCCGCCAATAAATAGAGGTGTATAGCGGGGCGTTTGGATAAAGGTCAACCAATGTTTCAAGAACATCTTCTGCCCCACCGATTTGGTTTAACCAGTCATGTATCAGCGCAAGTTTCATGTCTTCTACCAGAGTGCAGCTACAACCCTAAACGATCCATCCGTTCGGCTAAATCAGCTTCAAGCTCAATATCGTTCATCGCGTCGTCTAATTGATAATCCAACCGATCGGTTTGGATTTCCCAGGCGGCGTCTGCGTGATCGAGACGACTACGAACGCTTTCGGCCGCACGGGCGAGGTCTGCATCACCTTCGCCCACCAGTGCGTCTAGGGAACGCACCGCTTTTGTCGATTTTTCTTTAGAGTCCGCCAGCTTGAGTAAAAACTCAAGCTCCTCACGCTCGTGCTTCGCGATGTCGAGACGGCCTTCAAGCTTAACTAAAATATCGTTAAGCTGTTCTGCCGCGCGGACCTGCTTTTCGAGTGATTGGTCATAGGTGCGAATCAGCTTCATCGTCGAGATAAATTTACGCTGAGTCACCAAAGCTTCTGTTTTCTTTTTCTGACGTAAGAAGCTATCAACCATCAGATCGTATTTGGCAGCGCGGTTAGCTAGCATGTCACGTCGTCGACGTGACGATTTGACCTGTGCGAACATGGGGGTAATCGTTTTCCGAAATTCCTCAATTTCGCGGGCTGCGCTGCGGATATATTGGTCATAAACAGCAAGACTATTCTTCTCAATCGCCTTATCGGCCAAATCGTGAAGGTTAGCTTGGAAGAGCGTACGGATTTTTTTAAATAGGGTCGCCATCGCCGCGGGATTATAGCTTAAAGGAGCAGTGCATGTAACATAACCTGACAGACCTGTATAAATTTGTCATCTTCCCTACGATTTCCATCCGTGATAGACAGGCAGATTCGCAATCATCTTTTTCGTTTGCGATAATTGGCCCATGAGTGCTATTGACCTGAGTTTAGTTATCCCTGTGTACAACGAGATTGAAAGCTTGCCCCGCTTGGTCAAAGAAATCCATGCGGCCCTAGATCCAACCGACTACAGCTATGAGGTATTGCTAATTGATGATGGCAGCACGGACGGCAGCACGGAGCTTTTGCAGACCTTAACGGCGGCCGATACAAAGCTGATCGCAATCAGTTTTCGTCGCAACTATGGTCAAACGGCCGCTTTTGCCGCTGGGTTCGATTATGCACGCGGGCGTTACGTTTGCACGCTTGACGCCGACCTGCAAAACCCGCCCGCAGACATACCTAATCTAATTGCGAAACTTGAAGAAGGGTATGATGTGGTCAATGGCTGGCGACAAAATCGTCAGGACGGGTTCTTATTGCGCAAGTTGCCGTCGAAAATTGCAAACAACCTGATTGCCCGTTCGACTGGGGTGCGGTTGCGCGATCGGGGTTGCTCATTACGTGCGTTCCGCAGCGAGGTTGTCAAAGAGATCAAGCTGTACGGCGAGATGCACCGCTTTATTCCCGAGACGGTCAGCAATGCAGGGTTCAGCATGACTGAAGTTCCCGTCTCACATCGCTCGCGTGAAGCGGGGGTGTCAAAGTATGGCCTTTCGCGCACCTTCCGTGTCATTGTTGATTTAATCGCCGTTTTGTTTCTGCGTAATTATGCCGATCGGCCGATGCATCTGTTTGGCGGCGTCAGCTTGGTCAGCGGCGGGCTAGGGGGTTTTCTGGCGCTCTGGCTCTCTTTACAAAAAATTATTGCAGGGATTCGTGACGGGATGGCAGGATTCCAAGCGTATCAGATTGGCGATCGGCCGCTGCTGTTGCTGGCGGTGTTGTTAATCATTGTTGCGGTTCAATTTCTCGCGATGGGATTATTGGCAGAGCTGCTTGTACGAACCTATTATGAGAGTCAGCATAAGGCGGTCTATCAAGTGAAGGCCCGTTTTGGTGGCCCCGACAACTAAGCCATTGGCAACAGAAGGTTAGAAGAACCCGCCCTGTGTTTCAAATTGAGGGCGGTGTTGTTAACCTCTTGCAATCCAAAGATCCCCCGAAGCGAGCTATTGCCAATGAAATCACGGATTCAGTACATCGATATTGCCAAAGGAATCGGCATCCTTCTTGTCGTGTTTGGTCACAGCCGTTTGGTGCTTGATACAAAAGGCGAGTTGTTCAACGTCATTTTCTCCTTTCACATGCCGCTGTTCTTTTTCCTGTCCGGCATTTTCTTCAACCCGACGATTACTTTTCCCAATTTACTTGCCCGACGAGCCAAATCGTTGCTGCGACCCTATTTTGTAACGCTGTTCTTGGTGGGCATTGGCTACTATGTGCTGAGTGGCCCTTTTAGCCTTGGTCAGTTTCTGTACGGTATTTTGTATGGCGTGGGGGCCACTATCGCGTGGGGGCCGTTTGTGACTTGGGGGCCGCTGTGGTTTCTGCCCCATCTTTTTCTTATTTTCGTGGTAGCGTGGCTTTTGTTGCGTTTGCTGGGGCTAACAAGCGAGTCGGGAATCGGCCGAAAATACAGCCTATTAGCCGCGTTATTGGTGATAGGGGTGGTGGTTATCGGCCGATTTTGGCAAATCACCATCCAGTTCAACAACCAGCCGCTCATCTTGTGGGGATTGCCATTAGGGCTAGACATTGTTCTCATCACCACAGCTTATTTTCTATTGGGCTATTTTAGCCGTCAACACCTAGCCAAACAGTTAGCCCAGCCAAAGTGGCTTCTGCTCAGTGCCGCCCTCTTTATCGGACTACATGCCTATTTCAACTTAACGATTGATTTCAACATTCGTCAGTATGACCATCTTGTGATCTCAACCGTACAGGCGTTAGCTGGCATTCATCTTGTGCTAGCCACCTCACAGTTGATCGCCCAATATGGCGGCTGGCTATCAAACGGGTTGCGACAGCTAGGTGAGCGGTCGCTGATTATTTTTATTCTGCACGGTTACATCCAATACGAAAGTTTCCTGTGGCTCAATCAGCGTTCACCCGATCGATATGTATTCAACGGGATTATTGCCTTTCTGCTGGGCGTATTTGTGCCAGTCTTGTTTGATCTGATTCGTGGGTTGCAACGCAAAAAGTAAGCACCGGCCTCTACCGCCGTTCATCATATCTCAACGGTCAATTGTTAAACCACGTATAACAATCGTCGCGTAGTTCGACTGCTCTAACTGCGGCGCTTCCTGTTGAATCGTGGGCCATAAACGCTCGTTTGTCGCTGGTCGCCACACCCCCACCTCCAGTTGAAAATTGCGCTGCGGCAGATCAAGCGTCTCCCCAATTAGCAATGAATTGTGTGCCACATACAGCCGACTAGGCATCCAGTCCGCCACGTTATGACCGCCAGGCGCTTGGTCACTCGTATCGCTCACCCGAAACGCCGATTCAAGCTTAGGTATATCTTCAAACAAGGCTAGAAAGGTCTCAACCCCTTGATGAGGTGCAGTTGTTTGCCAATAGAGCGTGACATCTAACGTGTCGCCTGGGGTCAACGTGGTGGCTGACAAACTGTAGCCGCACAGCCAAAAGTCTGATCCAAACTGCACTTGTGTTTGCACATCGGCCTGTACAACGTTGCCACAGGTAGACTCATCGCGAAAAATAGTTGTGTGTGGATCAATCACGAAGGTTTTGAGCAATAGCAGGGCCGTGATGGCTGCAAGCAACCAACCGTTAACAGCGGCCGATTCCGTTTGTTTTGCGAGTGCATTAGCTGGTTGTTGTGCGGTGGTCGCTTTGGGAATGATGAGCGTGGCGGCAAGCAACAGCATTGTGCCAATGGAAATCGCTTCGCTTATTTGTTGGAGTGAGGTCTTGGCGTAGGTGGCAACAACGGTGTGTTTGCCAGCGGGAATGGTCACCTGAATGTAGCCTGTTTCGGCCGATGGGGAGATCGCCTGACTGTCACCATCAACCCGCACCTCCCACCCAGGGAAGTAGTGCAGCGCCAGCGTCGCTTGAAATTCGGCCGATGCGTCAATCTCAAATTGCCACTGATTGCTGCGAGCGATGTGATTGGTGACGGTTGTGTTTGCTGGCAGGTTTAGAATGGGGGTGGTTTCGGCCGAAAATCCAGCCCCACCGCCCCAACGCGGTTGAAACTCCCCCCAGCTCGTCAGTTCCCAAAATTGCGTCCGCGCCATAAACGCCTCAGCCTCTGCCAAATCGGGCCGCGCCGAAACAGGTTCATACAAATGTTGCAAGGTAGGATAGACAGACGGTAGCTGCATGCCCATTGCTGCCACGATGACCACAACGACCGCAGGCGTCACAAACCGCCGAGGCAGCACGTGCAGAACCCCGCCCGCAACCGCCACAAACAAAATGCCGCTCACGCTGAATAGTCGCCAACGAACCTGCAAATTGTCTAAAAAGGAAAGCTGTACCCAGAAGGGGGTTGCTACCGCCATTTGCAGCAAAATAATGGTTAGACCGCCCAACGTGGACAGACCGACAAGCGAGGCAAGCGCCCGCTGCTCTCGTCGGAAAAGCAGCCACGTTGCGCCTGCACCCGCGACAAGCAGCATAAATTCAACGCTGCTGACATAGCCTGTAAACCCGCGATTGATGATGCCAACATCGTAGACAGTCCAGCCGCCTACAATGTCTGACCATGCAAACGGGTTGATCGCGGGCTGGGAGTAAGGCACGTTGAAATAGCCCGCGTCTGCGCCAACGCGCACGTAGCCAAGTTCGAGGAGCGAGGGAAAGAGGTAGAAGGCGCTCACGCCGATTCCCAGCGCGATCATGAGTGAAATTCGGCCGAAAGCCCACCACCCATACTGCCATTTCAACCAAATCGCCCACAGCAGCACCAAAGGCAACATCAACAGCGCCGTCACGTTGTGCGCCCAAAACACGGCGGCAAAAACAATCGCGCCCGTAATCGTGTAGCGGCGTTTGTACTGCTCCGCCAACAGCAGCATCATCCAAAAAAGCCACGGGATTAGCACAATCGAAAAGCCCTGCGGGGAGCCGCGCTCAAAAAATTCGATTGACAGATAGCGCGAATAGCCAAACAAAACACCGCAGGCAAGCGCAATTTGGACATCACGAAACAGGGTGCGGGCTAATCCGAACGCGCCCCACGCCCCGCCAATGAACGAAACGGCGATCCAGATTCGCCACGCAAACGCATGGGACACACCGATGCGGTGCAGCAGATCCATCAGAAAATAGATCAGCGATGGGTAGTATGAAAACAGGGGCGATCCTGCCCCTGAAAACAGTTGATTTGCCCAGCGGGGAAACCATGTATCTAGGCTCGCCTCAGAGTAAATGACGCCGCGATAGATGTGGTACAACGCGGCGTCGTAGGTGTAGCGTTCAATTGCTGATTGCAGCACAGGAACGGCAATAAACCCCACCAGCAGCGTGAGCAAAACCCAAGGGTAGATGGCAGGAATGGATAGCCTTGTGGAGCGTTTCATTGTGTCAGCTTGGAAGCGTGCTTTGAATAATGAATGGAAAACAATGAACAATTAATTGCGAATGCTGCGCTCATCGTTTATTCGGACGCCTGTAGTTCTGTGCGGATATGTTGGGCGAATTGACGGGCGCGTTCGGCCGAATTTCCCACGTGCGCCTCGGCGTGCATCAGTGAGTCAATGGCATCGGCCGATAACATCCCGGCAATGTTGGCATCTTTTTGCAGCAGTTCCACCAGCGGGTTTTCGCCCCCAACCTGAACCACGCCCCAAGCGGCTAAGCTCGCATCGCGAATCCATTCGTGAGCATCTTGGCGGCTTGCACCGTTGCTCACCAACGCCATCAACACGCGCTCAGTTGCCGCAAACGGGCCATAGGTTGCCATATTACGGGCCATCATCGACTCATTCAGCCGCATCTCTTTGACAATGCGCGTCATGCGTTTGAGCATTTCGTTGGTCGCCAGAAATGCTTCGGGGAACACAAAACGACGGTTGGCAGAATCATCTAGGCTGCGTTCCAAAATCGCCTGACTGGCATTGTCCCACAGTACGTTTGGCATCGCGGCAACATAGCGGGCCATTGAGCAGATATTTTCCATGTTGATCGGATTCCGTTTAAACGGCATGGCGGATGAGCCAACCTGTTTTTTGCCAAACGGTTCCGCCCACTCGCCAAACGGTGGTGACTGCAACACGCGAAAATCCATTGCAAACTTGTGCATTGAGGACGCCATCCCCGCAATGACATTAACCACGCGCAAATCCTGCTGGCGTGTGTAGGTTTGTGTTGTGATTGGGAAAACGGGCAAGTCTAGTACCTGCATCGCACGCGCTTCCATTTGCTGTGCGGTTTGGCCTGTGCCGTGCAAAATTTCTTGATAGCTGGCCTGTGTGCCGACTGCGCCTTTGAATCCTTTGCCGCGCAATCGGCCGATTAGACGCTCTAAATCAAGCCAATCTTCGTACAAATCTTGTGCATAAACGCTGAAACGATAGCCAAGTGTGGTTGGCTCGGCGGGCTGAATATGCGTGTGCGCCATGACGGGCGTTTCGGCCGATTGGTCAACGCGATCTGCAAAACAGAGCAACAGCTCGCGCAACTGCCCTGCAATCATCTGTGCCGCTTCGCGCAGTCGCAGCGCGTTCACGTTGTCATTGATGTCTGCGCTTGTCGCGCCCCAATGGATAATGCCGCCGCCGATTGTGGCTTGTTCAGCATAACAACGGATTTCAGCCATAACGTCATGGCGTGTTTCGCGTTCTATCTCATGTGCGCGTTCGATGTCAATCCTGTCGACGTGGGCTTGCAGATCGGTAAGCTGTTCGGCCGAAACCAACCCAGCTTCATGTTGTGCTGTTGCTAATGCAACCCAAACACGTCGCATCAACACGCGCCGATAGCGTTCAGACCAAATTTGTCGCATTTGTGGCGTCCCATAACGCCAAGTATTGGGGGAAAGGTAAGTATCATAGCTATACATTGGTGACATTTTACGAGTCAAAGCACAGGCAGGCAAAATTGAGTCTATTGATCAAACCCTCTAGACTCGCAAGATGCTATAATCATCAACCTATGTTCTCTCTTTAGGAGTGTTAATGGATTCTGAAACACAGCAAGATTCGCTCCGCGAGCGACAGCAGTTTCCGTCTTCGCCATCGTGGAGCCACAATACAAAACTTTTTGTTTCGGGTTGGGTGGCCGTCTTCGCCGTAGCCGTCACCCTATTCTTCAATCAAATTGTTATCCTTATCGTTCTCGCACTGATTATTTCGTTGCTTGTACGCCCGCTCGTCGATTTTGTCAATCGCCGCACGCCACGCATACCGCGTTGGCTGGTGACTGCCTTTTTCTACCTTATTTTGCTGGGGGGGTTGCTCGCTGCCCCCATTTCTGCCATCCCAAGTTTATGGGGGCAGGTCGTCGCGTTTATCACCTCGCTACCCGATCTGCTCCAGCAGCTTGTGGATCAGTTTTCCGTCGCATTTAGCGAACCGATTTACATATTTGGCGAGGCGTATTATTTCCCTGTCAATGAGATTGCGCTGGCAACCTATCAAGATTATTTTGATAGCGTGATCTCGCTAGCTGCAACCTCGGTTAGCTCGGTCAGCAGCTTTGCAGGGGATGTTGCAACGGGCGCAATCGTCTTTTTTAGTCGCGTTATCTTTGTGCTGTTTGTCTCCTTCTACCTGACAAAAGATGAAGGCATCCTTGGGAATATGCTGCTGCGTGCAACCCCCACAGGGTATCGGGACGACATTATCTATCTAATGGAACGCATTGGCCTCATTTGGGGCGCGTTCCTGCGTGGTCAGTTCTTCCTGATGCTGATCATGGGTATCGTGACGTTTGTCGCAGCCACCATTTTAGGACTCCCGAATCCTGTTGCGCTAGCTGTCATT
>JBMZDF010000036.1:0-269 GCA_049614105.1 Promineifilaceae bacterium (SeqCode) | reverse complement strand
GGCGATTATGGAGCTTGTGCCGTTTATTGGTCCGATCTTAGCGGCGATTCCCGCAGGGTTAATCGCCTTTTTCCAAAGCGACGTAAGCTGGCTAGGGCAATTGCTGTCGCCCTTCTGGTTTTTCGTGGTTGTCATGGGCGTCTATTGGCTGCTACAGCAAATTGAGAATTATTTTGTGCTGCCGCGTGTGATGGGGCATCAGCTAAAACTGCACCCAGCCGTTGTGTTTGTGGCGGCTATTGCGGGATTCCAGCTAAGCGGGTTGGTTG
>JBMZDF010000035.1:0-22056 GCA_049614105.1 Promineifilaceae bacterium (SeqCode) | reverse complement strand
TCAATCATGTTGTAGGCAGGCATAATCACGCGAACATCATGTCCAAGCTGGCGGAGCGCCTTGGGTAAAGAACCTGCGACATCACCCAGACCGCCTCGTTTTGCAAATGGGGCCACTTCGGCCGAAACCATCAAGATTTTCATAGAGTCCGATCATACACCAAAACTGATGCTTAAAAAGCGGCGAATTGCACAAGTTTCAGACTGGTATATCGGCATGTTGATATTTTCGTCAGATCGAGCGGCCGAGACATCAATCAACGCGGTTCCAGCACCAGAACTGATTCAAAAAGTTCCTTTTGATAGCCAAACAGATAGCGCAAAGCTGGTTCGGGAGCTGGAATCAAATCAACCTTTCGATACTGTTCGGCCAAAAGTTCGAGCGTGTCGTCTGCGTACCAACGCGGCACGTTTAGATAAATTCGATCGTAAACCTGCTCACGGATGCGACGATGGGTTGCATCTGGTGTGATCTGCGCCCCTTTGAGATCGGTGGCGGCGGCGGCGCGATCCAGGGGAATTTGGTTGCTGCCGTTGCGGGTGAGTAGTGTTGTCCCGTTGGCGATGAGAATTTGTTTGTTGGCGGCCAAATCGGCCGAAACCATCCCCTCCCACGTTGCCATCATCGCATAATAGGAAGGTGGCGGCGGCACGCGCAGTGGGATCAACGTCAGAAGCGCAAGCAGTCCAAGCAAACGCCAATTAATAAAGGTTCTCTTTCCCCAAAAGGCGAAGCGAGGCAGCTTGTGCGTGTCCAAGCTCATCACGGCGATCAACACGGGGAGCGTCATCCAGACGTCTAAAATGCCTAGGTTGTTCCATGTGCCGAACGCTTTCAGATAGGCGATCAGCGTTGCGCCTGTGCCAAAGATGCCAATCGCGCCCCACAGAATCACAAACTGTCGTTTGAGCGGATGCTGCCACAGCATCCAAATGGCAATCGGCAACAGCAAAATCAAGATCAGTTTGTGGGGCATCACAATCAGCAGTCGTGGCAGGTCAAGCAACTTTGCAGGAAAGATGTCGTGCAGGAGTGAGAGGTCGTAGGTGTAAAATCGGCCGAATTCATCATTCAGCAACCACGCAGCCGCAGCCGCCATCGTGCTAAAACCGATCGTTGTGAGCAGACTAATTTGCCACCGTCGCAATCCCCCAACAATACCCAGCCCGATCAACACGCCAACAACGGTCAAAACGCCCGTTTGCTTGGTCAAAACGCCAACACTTGCCCACAACACCGCTACAAATGCCCACCCAAACGACTGTCGGCGTGCGGCAAACAGCGCCAACGCAAGCGCCATCATTGTATGCAAAGCGTGAAAATTATCAGGATGCACCATATCGGCTGTAAAATTCTTAAACAGCACAAGTGCAACAATCCCACTACAAACCCAGTGGCTATGGCGATTTTGTGAGACGGTGCGAATTATCTGGCCCGCGATGAGTGCCGTGACAACGCCCATCACGACAACCAGCAGTCGGGCAAAGCGTACATCGTGAACCAGCCCAATCGGTTTGGCAATAAACCAAAACAGATATTCCATCCCAGGTGCGTAAATATGCGAGTTCATTTGCTCAATTGGGGTAAACAGCGGGCTACCCTGAGACAATTTCAGCATATTGGTCATGAAGGGGCTTTCTGATGCAAAATAGAGGTCGTAGGGAAAACGAATTCGGCCGAAAACTTCAACCGCTAAAATCACACACATCAATAACACTGTTTGGTTTGCCAGCTTAAACATCATGACCAGTTTACCTCCCAAAACGCAACCCCGCCGTTCTCAACCGCATAAACCCCGTAACATTTTCACACCCACACTGTTCTTTCAACACAACTAAACGAGCTTAACACCGCTACCCTTTTGTTATGACCCCACAGCGCCAACGCATTCTCAACATCGGACTCGCTTTCTATGCGTTGCTGACGCTAGGCCGTGCAATTAGCAATGTTGCACACACCTATGGCGCGGGCGACCTTTACATTTATTGGTATGCGGGTCATTTTGTCCGTGAGCAGCGCAATCCATATCTAGCGCATCTTAATGGAGAAGCGCCTACCACGCCTGTCACTTATTTAGACGGCGCGACGTTTGATAAACTGCCTCCTCCGTGGATTACGCCATCGGCCCCGCTTACAAACACATCGCCCTATGTGCTGCTTCTTGTGTTACTCTCGGCCGTGAATTGGTACATTGCGAAATGGTCTTTCTTTCTAATCAATTTTGTCTTGGCCTTATTAATGCCTCGCGTTGCTTTATGGGCGCTCAAACTTAATTGGACGACGGCCGATCAGCTCACCGTCCACCTGCTCTCTTTCACAATGCTAAGCACGCGCACGACGCTGGTGAATAGTCAAAATTCGCTGATGATTTTGTTGGTTATTTTGTTGAGTTTGGTTATTTATGGAGATGGGGGGTGGCGATTCGGCCGATTTCAGCGTTGGGGCGTTGCTGTTTTGCTCGGGCTGGCGCTCTCAAAGATTAGCCTTGTGATCGCCATCATGCTTTTGCTTTTGACCCTAAGACAGCTTCGCCCGCTTATCATTGCGGTCATCGTACAAATTGTTGCCACAGCGGGGCTGGGCATATGGACAGCCACCTCGCCGCTTGCGATACTGGACGCCCATGTACAGATTTTTCGCACCGTTTCCGCCTTTGATGGCATTCATCTTGCCTATTTGCTCCCAGCCGCAACGGGGCCAATTCTCATTGCCACAGTCGGTCTATTTGGCTGGTTAGCTTATTGGTCGTTGTATCATCAGTCTATTCTGCAAAACTCACAAAATATGCGGCTCAATTTATTTGCTATTTTGACCGTTTGGTCGCTGCTTTTCGCCTATCATGGCCCATATGATGCTGTTTTGTTGCTGCCCGTCTACCTATATATGGTTGACAGTGTGCGTCAGCGTGCATGGGCGCTCACGCAAATAGAGGCCCAAGCTGTTATCTGTCTGATCGGCGCTGGCATCTTCATTCAACTGCTGCCTGGTAATATCGACCTATCGACATGGCTCACAACGCCGCCTCTCTGGCCCACAATTTTGCCCAAGTTGATTGCGGGTCATATGCTGAGTCTGTTTTTCACCTTGTTGTTTATAACGCTAAAACGCTCGTCGCCACGGTCAACCCTTGCAAAAAGTGCTCCATTATTGCTTTGATCGTGAATTTCACACCAAACTATTGACTAATATGTCTAAATAGACTAGATCTAATGCCAATCTTGTTTGACTAAACTTTATACTGCGGCATATAATTACAAGTCTTTGATAGTTATAATCAGCGTAAAGTAAGCTGCTATTTGCAAATTTTGATATAGGGATGCGGAATTAAGGTTCGCATCCCTTCCTTTGCTGTCTGACGACCTTGACCTAATGCTTACGGAGAGCAGATGCATTTTAAACTCAACACGAAAACGTACGCACGCCATCGCAATACACTAGCCCTTCCGAGTCTGATCGATGTCCAGACCGACTCATTCGCTCGGTTCGCAGATGAGGGGTTAACAGAGCTCTTTGAAGAGATCTCTCCCATTATCAGTTTTAACGGTAATCTAAAGCTGTACTTCCCTTGCACGAAGCCAGAAACAGACGGATTTGACCTGAAATTCTGGGTTGGTGAACCAAAATACTCGGTGCCAGAGTGTATTGAACGCGATATGAGCTACTCAGCTCCGATCTATGTAAAAGCATTGCTTTACAGTTCGGACCGAGATCAGCCAATTGTGCAGGATATTTTCTTTGGCGATTTCCCCTTAATGACTGATGAAGGGACGTTCATTATCAATGGTACGGAACGTGTGGTCGTCAGCCAGTTGATCCGTTCTCCAGGCGTTTACTTCGAGGTAGAAGACGAACGTACAACGGGTCGTCCGCTCGCTATGTCGAAGCTCATTCCAGACCGTGGGGCATGGATGGAGTTCGAGACACGCAAAACTGACTATATTACAGTCAAGTTTAACCGCAAGCGTACTGTCCCAATCACGCTATTCCTACGCGCACTTGCTGCTGTTGATGATGGCCTTGGCAACGCGCTGCTTAAAGAAGGTACAGATGAAGAGATTATGTCGCTCTTCCAAGATGTGGACACCAATGGTGACCATCTCTATCTCCAAGGCAGCATTGAGCAAGAGCCAGCTTGGGATCCCGGCAAATCATTAGCTGAACAAGCGTTGATTGAGTTCTACAAGCGCATGCGCCCTGGCGACCCGCCCACCCTTGACAACGCTAGCAACTACATGATCGAGCAGCTTTATGACGCACGTCGTTATGATCTGGCTCGCGTAGGTCGCTATAAAATCAATAAGCGCCTTGGGCTTGAGGGCATTGTCCCACTTAAGCATCGCACGATTACCCAATACGATATTGTTCGCCTTGTGCGCAACATGGTATTGATCAACAACCAGCAAGAAGGCCCAGATGACATTGACCATCTTGGTAATCGCCGCATCAAAACGGTTGGCGAACTGCTTCAAGCAAAATTGCGCGTTGGTCTTCGTCGTATGGAGCGTGTCGTTAAAGAGCGCATGTCAATTCGTGATGCAGACAACGTAACGCCTGTTTCACTGATTAATATTCGCCCTGTTGTCGCCTCTATCCGTGAATTCTTTGGTAGCTCACAGCTTAGCCAGTTCATGGAGCAAGCGAACCCGTTGGCGGAACTAACGCATAAGCGTACTGTTTCAGCCCTTGGCCCTGGTGGTCTTCGTCGTGAACGTGCAGGCTTTGAGGTTCGTGATGTTCATCATAGCCACTATGGTCGCATCTGCCCGATTGAAACGCCTGAAGGTCCGAATATCGGTTTGATTGGTCGTTTGGCCTCTTACGCTCGTGTGAACAAATATGGGTTTGTTGAAACCCCATACCGCACGGTCAAAAACGCGATGTCGGGCAACGATCCTGAGTTGATTGGTCATGACCTGCGTTCAAACGTGGTTAATCCAGAAACAGGCGAGATTATTGCCGAGTCTGGTTCGACGGTCACGGCTGAAGTTGCGGCAGCGATTGCGGCGGCAAATATTGAAGAAGTTGCGGTTACACCTTATGTGACAGATGAAATTTTGTATATGTCGGCCGATGAGGAAGACCAATACTCCATCGCACAGGGTAACGCAGAGCTTGACGAACGCAATCAGTTTGTTGACAAACGTAACCCCGTTCGCCGCGACCAAAAATTCCGCTTTACAGGCAGCGAGCGCATCGACTTTATTGATGTTGCACCACGTCAGATTGTTGGCGTCTCGGCCGCGATGATTCCGTTCCTTGAGCATGATGATGCAAGTCGCGCACTCATGGGATCGAACATGCAGCGCCAAGCGGTTCCGCTTCTGATTCCAGATACCCCAGTCGTTAGTACGGGTATGGAACAACACGCGGCGATGAACTCAGGTAAGGTTATCATTGCACAAAGTGATGGTGAAGTGGTCAGCGTTCAAGGCCACCGCATTGTTATTCAAGCAGCAGAAGGGCCTGAAGTTTACGACCTAAAGAAATATACACGCTCAAACCAAAGCACATGCGTTGACCAACGTCCTATCGTTCAAAAAGGGCAAATTGTCAAAGCAGGCGACCCAATCGCCGACAGTTCATCAACTCAATTTGGTGCGCTGGCGTTGGGCCAAGACATCACGGTTGCCTACCTTTCATGGGAAGGTGGTAACTATGAAGATGCGATTCTGGTAAGCGAGAATCTTGTTCGTTGGGATAAATACACCTCAATTCACATCGAGAAGCACGAGCTAGAAGCACGTGACACAAAGCTGGGTCCTGAGGAAATCACTTACGACATTCCGAACGTAAGCGAAGATGCTCTCAAGGATTTGGATGAGAACGGTGTCATCCGCGTCGGTGCTGATGTAAAAGAGCTTGACATTCTGGTTGGTAAAATTACGCCAAAGGGTGAAAAAGAACTTACACCAGAAGAAAAATTGCTCCGCGCCATCTTTGGTGACAAAGCGCGTGAAGTAAAAGATTCTAGCCTGCGTATGCCGCATGGTTCGCGTGGTAAAGTTGTTGACGTTCAAACGTTTGACCGCCAACAAGATCGCGATTTGCCTGCTGGTGTTGAAACAATGGTTCGCGTCAGTGTGGCGCAACGCCGTCGTTTGACCGCTGGTGACAAGATGGCTGGTCGTCACGGAAACAAGGGTGTTATCTCCATGGTTGTCCCGATTGAGGACATGCCATACTTGGAAGACGGCACGCCAATTGACATTATTCTCAGTCCGATTGGTGTTCCTGGTCGTATGAACCTCGGTCAGATTTTGGAAACACATCTTGGCTGGGCTGCATCTCAACTAGGCTTCCGCGCAATCACCCCTGTGTTTGATGGTGCGAAAGAGGATGAGATTCGTTCGGAGCTGGCTCGCGCATGGCTCTCTAAACGAGCGTGGGAAGTTGTGGCCGACTGGTCATGGGAATCACTCAAAGAGGCAGGCTACGATCTCGAAGCGTTGTCAGGCCAAGACGAAGCACGTCAGGTCTTTATGGCGGCATGGCTTGCAGATGTGGATGCAGATTGGGACATGGAGCGCATCAATGTTGATGAGTTCTATGCTAAACGCGCCGCTACATTTGAATGGCTCCGCAGCCGTGGCTACGAACCAGAGAAGATGTTCCACGACGGTGAAGACCTCAACGAGATGTTGAAGGATCACTGGAAGTCATATAACGAACTCGTTATCGAGACTTGTGTCCGTGAGTGGTACGATTGGATGCTCGGCCGATTTAGCGATGATTTAGATCAATCGTTGCAAATTGATCCGTTTGCAGTCGAGTTAGAAACAATCTATCAGCTAGCTGGACAAGTTACCTTCCAAACAAGTATTCCACTGCCAACGCTGGGTAAAGAAAAGCTCATCGACGGTAAAACAGGTAATGCCTACGCACAGCCTGTGACAGTTGGTGTGGCTCATATGCTCAAGCTGGCTCACTTGATCGAAGATAAAGCACATGCCCGCTCAACAGGCCCATACTCACTGGTTACGCAGCAGCCACTTGGCGGTAAAGCGCAGTTCGGTGGTCAACGCTTTGGTGAAATGGAAGTTTGGGCACTTGAAGCATATGGTGCAGCCCATGTTCTACAAGAAATGCTCACGGTCAAGTCAGATGACGTTCAAGGACGTGTGAAGACTTACGAGGCGATTGTTAAGAACGAGCCAATCGAGGACCCAGGCATTCCAGCATCTTTCCGCGTACTTGTTAAAGAGCTTCAAAGTTTAGGTCTTGCAGTTGAAGCATTGACCGAAGGCGGCGACATTATTCGCTTCGGGAAAGAAGACGACAAGCGTCATCGTCCAACTGTTGGGACAGGCTTGATGGATTTAGCCCGTAGCCAATAAAAATAAATAATTAGTTCGCAGTGTGTCAAACACGCTGTAAATAAAAGGCTTGCGAAGTTTCGCAAGCCTTTTTTGATCGGTAGTTGAGTTGTTGATGAAAACCTCGGAGGTTTATTGGAGGGAGAAATAAGGATAAGCCCGTTGACCTTACACGACAGTTCGATTATTCTTGCATAGAGCAGTCAAATAAGACAACGGTGTCGGCAGACGCAAACAAATTAACAGTATGAGCTTGAAACGCCCTCAATTCATGATCAACAAATCGATATTAGCGGTTGTATCTCTCATTCTCGTCACTACCCTATTAACAGGGCTTTTTATCAGCTACACGATTCTCACGCGCAGCAATTATATTTTGTCAGGCGTTTCGTTTAACGGGACACCCTTAGGCAACCAAACGCGATCTGAAGCGTGGAATGTCCTACGCTCGCAGCACCAAGAGGGCAGCGTCAATTTAATGGCGAATGATCGTGTGGTCGTATCCCCTTCCATTACTGAGTTAGGCATCAATCTTGATATTCAAAAAGTAGTCAATGCAGCATATCAAGTGGGAAGGGAGTCACATCCTTTGTTTGGTATGTTTCAGATGTTGGCCATCGATCGCGATTTGCCACCTACCTACCAAGTTGATTGGGGTGCAACAGAGAATTATTTGAACGGGGTCGCGCCACAGCTTATTATTGAGCCACAAGATGCACAGCTTGCGTTCGAGAATGGACAATATGTGGCGACGGGGGCCAAGGATGGGCAGGCGTTAAACATTCCTGACACGATTTCACGTTGGCAACAGGCGTTTGCAAGCGACTTGATCGAGTTTGGGGGAGCTTTGCCGCTGGTGATGATGAATACAGCGCCTGCCACGTCAGATATGGCGGCGTATGTTGCGGAAGCAAATCAGTTGTTAGGGCAGGTCATTACGATTGAGGCGTACGATCCAGTTGCTGATGCGGTGTCGATTATTCCGATTTCGGCCGAAAATTGGGCCACCTTCCTCACCTTTGAGGTCATTGACAACAACCTCATTCGCACGGCCAACAGACCCGCCATCGAATCATTTCTCGAAACCTACAGCAGCCAGCTACCTGGCAAATATCTCGGCATCGAACGCGCAGACGCCATCAGCAACGCCATCGAAACAAATCAACCATTTATCACCATGCAAATGCAGCATGAGCCGCAAATACACACCGTTGTGAACGGCGACACGCTTGCAGGGATTGGGAATCAATACGGCATCCCGTACCCGTGGATTCAATCAATCAACCCCAACAGTGACTCACTAACCATCGGGCAACAGATTACGATTCCATCGGTTGACGAGATGTTGCCGCTGCCCGTTATACGCAACAAACGGGTCATTATCAGCATTTCACAGCAATATATGTGGGTTTATGAAAATGGGGCAGTGCGGTGGGAATGGCCTGTCAGCACGGGCATTGCAGAAAGCCCAACCTCCCCAGGTATTTTCCAAGTCCAATCACATGAACTAGAAGCCTATGGCGGCGCTTGGGATCTGTTCATGCCAAACTTTATGGGCGTCTATTTGCCTGCCCCCGGGCTTGAGCTAATGAACGGGTTTCATGGATTCCCAACGCGGGATGGAACCAATTTGCTGTGGACAAACAGTTTGGGAAGCCCTGCCACCTACGGGTGCATTCTGATTGATAATAACAACATTATTCCTTTTTATGATTGGGCTGAGAAGGGCGTCGTGGTTGAGATTCAGCGTTAAAATAGGGCGTCAAACTTTCAAATGATGTCAACCTGACAAACTAATTTATTGAAATACTGACTAATCAACACAATGAGGTCTAGATGGCAAAACAATTCGATTCAATCAGCGAGAAACTCAGCACATTTATTGCCAAGCAGCCTGTTTATTTTATAGCCAGCGCCGCCCCAGACGGACGTGTGAATGTTTCACCGAAGGGTGGGGATACCCTGCGCGTTTTAGGGCCAAACCGTGTGGCATGGCTTCAGTTAACAGGCAGTGGAAATGAAACAGCGGCGCATCTGCGCGAAATTAACCGCTTGACTATTATGTTTTGTTCATTTGAAGGGCCACCTATGATTTTACGGTTGTATGGTCACGGGACAATCACTTACCCCAGCGATGCTGGCTGGGAAGAAATGGCGGCTCTTTTTCCTGCGACCCCCGGCGCACGACAAATTTTTGACTGCCAAATTGAGATGGTGCAAACTTCGTGTGGTTTTGCCGTTCCGTTTATGGATTTTGTGGCGGAACGAGACACGCTGACACGCTGGTCAGAGAATAGGGGTGAGGACGGGCTGCGCCAATACTGGGAAGATCGAAACACGCTGAGTATTGACGGCAAAGAAACGGGGATGCGCGAAAAACTAACGGAATAATTTGTAAAGGATTGCAAGCGCGACAACGGTGAACAGCGCAATTGCAAGAATCCAAAGTAGTGGGTTGCGTTCGGCCGAATTCAACCCCTCCCCCTCATCAAACACCACCGTTTCAGCAGACGCCAACGTTGGATCAACCGCAGGCGTCGCCATCCCCTCAGTTGTCTCCGCAAGTTTCGCAACGGTCGTCACAGGCACGGTCGTTGGGATTATGGCTTGTTGTGCTGGGCGCTGAATCAGGTAGTAGGTGTCACCACCAATCATGCAGTAATCGGCAACAGGGTGATGGCATTCAGGTGGGGTTAGTTTGATGGTGAATGTGCCATTTTCGGCCGAAACAAACGACCGCCCCCCCAAGTAATTAACCAATTCAGCCTCATCCGCCAGCGCCGCTATCTCCACAACCGAACCTTGGCCCTTGCGTGCGAACAGCACGTGCGTCGTGTGGCCATCGCCATGCTCAAGTCGCACCTGCCCGACCTCGTCCCAACGCTCACGCACAGCACCCGTCACGTCAACCAGCAAATCGATCGCAACTTGATATGCCGTGAACCCAAGCCGCGCCGAACCGTCATCACGCAACAGCCCAAACGGTTCAGGATTCGCCAGACGATCGCTTTCCGTATCGATTAGCTTGAAGATGCTAATGCGCTCAGCACCCGCCGCAAACGCCAGCGAGAGCGCTTGCGGGATAAAACGCGCCTGATCGCGCTGCGTGACGTTAAACGTGATGCTCTCGACAGGCCAGCTTGGATCATCCACAACGGGCGCATTTGTCTCGACTAACCAAAACGGTTTATCGGTGAGGCCATGACTTATCATGATGTCGCGCCATGCGTTCAAAATGCCGTATATTTGGGTTGGCTGGAAGTAAAGATGTGCGGTGGCAACATCAAAATAGTAGTTGTGTTCGGCCGCTTCGGGATCAGATTTAATCTCGGTCAACAGACGATCAAGGTATTGAGTTCGCCCCGAATTCGAGTCCCAAAACCATGTCATTGACGCCAGATGAATCACCGCGTCGGGGTTGCTTTCATTGGCAACGAGGTACGCCACACGCATTAACTGCGCAAAATCAGCCTCTGTGCCGTCCCATGTGTGCCCAAGCGCCTCTTTGTCCCAAATATCTGGCTCATTCCAAATAATCCAGTGGTCGATTTCGTCTTCGTAGCGTTTAACGGTTGAACGCACAAACGTCGCCCACAGATTTTCGGGATCGTCCAGTGGCGCATAAAGACCGCTTGGCAGATTGTTTTCATCGCGTGCCCAATCGGGAATACCGATTAACAACCCCACAATCTCGCGCCCTGCGGCAACTTCTGCGTCAATGTGCTGTTCAGACAGGCGCTCCATTTGCCACTGTTCGGCCGAATCAGGCTGAATCTCAGCCCACTGAAAGCGCAAACGTGTCCACCCCACCCCAAGCTTGGTTGCCGCCTCTGGCGCTTCATACGCCTCAATTATCCCGAACTGCGGATTTTGCTCCTGCGCCAGCGTCGGCGACAGCGACAATAGCAAAAATAGCCCAATGAAACACGTCATAAGGGCTAGATAGGTTTTTTTGAAGAACATGGGGAGGAGAAATTAAATAAAACGTAAAACGCAACAACAACGGGGGTTGCTTGGCGTTTTACGTTTTATATGCTTAGGGCAGCGAGGGGATGTTGAGAACGTCGCCAGCCTTAATTAGATTGAAGTTGAAAATTTGCGGGTTTGCCGCACGTAACTCAGCAATAGACACGGCAAGGCGTTTTGCGATCAGGCCAAAGAATTCGCAATCTGCAACGGTGTACTGATTTCCTTCCACTGCGCCAAATGGCGGCGTGCGGTTAAATGTACAAAGGCCAGGACCACCATACTGAATATTTTCTGCGACTGTGACAGACCCAATATCGGCCGAATTTTCACCAGAACGCGCTGTGACCAGATACTCACCTGGCTGCTCAAGGAAACCACGTACCGCCCAGTTGCCTTCAGCATTGACAAGCGTTGCTGATTCAACTGTGCCGCCACCGTTTGCAAAAATAACGGCGACGCTAGCACCTGGCGTTCCGCGCCCGCGCACAAGCAGATAACCAACGTTCCAATCAGCCATCTCATTGGCGAAACGCAGGTCGCTTAGTTCGCCCGTAATCACGACATCTTGTTCATTTGTTGTTTCTTCAGCCGTTTCTTTTGTGGCGGTGGCAGCTTCACCGTCTTCGGCCGTGTCGGCTCCAGATTCATCTGTTGCAGGGTCGGCCGATTCTGCGGCATCTGTTTCTGCCTGTGTATTTTCGGCCGATTCATCAACCGCCGTTTCCTCGCCATTCACCGCATCTTCGGTGACCTCACCCGCATCGCTAGCTGATGCTTCCGTTGGCGCGGCTTCCGTTGTTTCGGGCGCATTGATTTGTAATTCGCGTGCGTTTGAATCGAACAGCTTATCGTCAACCAAACAATCTACTTTAACCTCAAACGCGCCAATATCAGGAACTGGCACATCGACTGACCAGCTTTCGGCCGAACGATTAACAGGCGTTACCTCTTCATCATCAAGGTAGATTCGCACATTACATTGTTCGTCGGCTGTACCGCCTAACGTAAGAACCTGACCATTTCCCTCTGGCCGATACCCTGCACTGTCAATTGTGGGGCGGGCAATTGCGGGCATCGTCTGAGGTGTCTCGGTTGATGTTTGCGTCGCCTCAACGGCATCGACTTCTTCCTGTGTGGGGTCAGCTTCGGGCATCTGGGCCACCGACTCAGTTTCTTCAACAGGGTCAGAAGCGGCTGAATCGAACCTAGAAAGTCCTTCTCGTCCAAAAAACAACAGCAGTGCAAGCAATGCGCTTACAAACAACAGCACAAACCATTTGAAACGATTTACTGAAGCGGACCCGTTCATGTGCTTACCTGACCTTGTGCTAATGCATCTGCCTGTGCAACCCAGCCATCTGGATCAATATTTTGCCAAGGCTTTGCCTGCACGATTTCGATGATTCGATCGGTGGACAGGCCAGCAAGGTCGACAAAGGTATGGATGCCTGCTTCGTTTAGGCGTCTGGCAAACACATTGCCAATCCCGTTAACCGTTTGCAGTCGGTCGTTAGATGCTTTTGCATTCACGACTGGCGTCGTAACTGGTGAAGCGGCAGGCGCTTCGCTGTCTAACCGCGTGCGCAGATCGTCGTTTTCAGCACGCAGCACGTTTATCAGCGCAATATCTGATTTGGATGCGCTCAGTTCTGTTTGGAGTTGGTGAATCTGTTGTTTGGAGCCGTCTAGCTCTGCTTTGAGCGCCGTAGTTTCTGCGGTGAGTAAGTTTTTACCGTTGCCTTCTATCGCCATCAGCTCTTTTTCGAGCATGTCTGCACGTATGCGCTGATCGGTCAGTTGGTCGGTTACATTTTGGAGTTGGACATCAGATGCAACAAGACGATTGTTTGTGTCGAGGAGTTCATTTTCGGCCGAACCCAATCGCGCACGCAACTCATTGTTCTCAAGATTAATGGCGGATCCCCGCTCATTCTGAGCCGTAGCCGCAGCTAAATTGGCCCGCAGTCGCTCTATCTCGCGCTGTGTTTCAGCCTGCTGAATCCGCAGTGCTTCAACTTCGTCCATGTCTTCGCTGGCCGTTTGCATTTGCGCACCAATCGCCGCCATTTCCGCTTCGGCCGAAGCAAGCTTCTCACGCAAGGTTGCTTTTTCGCCACCTAGAACAGAAACTTTATCTTCGGATGCTCTAAGCTGCTTCCGCAATGCGCCCATATCTTTTGTATCATTCTCAAGGGCGCTACAAGTTGTCTCAAGGTCGCGTATCCGACCTTCACATGTTGTAAGCTTGGCACGTAAACGCTCATTCGCCTGTTCAATTGCGGCCATTTGGCGCAACTTCGTTGTGCTTGTTCCCAATTCCGCTTCCAGATTGGTCACTTCCTGACGTTTTACAGACAACTGCTCATCTAGTGTCGCATTGCCAGCCGTTAGCCCGCCAATTCGCTCAAGTGCAGCGTCACGCTCTTTTTCCATTGCGGCACGTGCCGTCAAGGCACGGTTCATTGCACTTTGCAACTCATCAACTTCCGCATTATATGAGGCATAGTCGCGACTTCGACGTCGCCTATCAATAACCCACTCAATAATCCAACCAACAAGAAATCCGCCAAGCAAACCCGCAGCCAAACTGAAAAGGTCAAACAGACCCATAATAAATCTCCTTAAAGCGACACCAATCGCGTATTTATTAGATAGCGTCTCACACCACCCCTAAGTTTACTCCTTTCGGTCGTTAATAAGAAATAGATTGAGCAAAAATGGGGCTAACATCACCAATAAACAGGAAGTATCCCAAACTGTGGGCCATTCTCGCCACATTTATAACGAAAGTGGGACTATTGGGCCTTGGGATCATCAAATTTGCGTGACAGGATGTGCCAGTCAATAAAGGTTGTTGAATGACACCTATCGCCAATCTAAATATTTATGTATTGATACAGCGATTTGTATATCAGGGGTTTTCTGTGCAAATTGACCGCTCGCGGCCTTTTGTACGTGCAAAACTGTGTGGGTTGCATCACAACCCACACATACAAAATTATTATCTGTCAAGCTAGGACTTACGCAAAGGGGTAAAGAGGTTGGCTAAATCGGCCGAAATCAATGCGCGTAAGTCCTGAAGTTTGCAGTGATGAAGATAGACTCTTTAGCTGCCGCGATCGCTGGTGTAATTACTGTTGTCGTATCCACCATGTAATCGATTGGTTCGCGGGGGTGCGGAACGGCCTTGCCCACGATTATGTGGCGGTCGGCGTCCGTTGTTCGGCCGATCATTACGACCGTTTTGTGGCCTTCTTGGTCCGTGTGAGTTCCCTTGGAATCCTCGGTCGTTTCCTTGGAACCCTCTGTCTCGACCACCTTGGCGGCGATCCCCATCACGTGATCCTTGATGCCCATTAGGTTGTCGACGATCATTTCGAGCGGGCGGTGGTCGTCGCATCTTGAATCGGCGCTGATAAGTAATATCAGACTCAAAGCGATGACGGAACTCTGAAAACCACAGTTCATCAAACTGCTCACTACTCACAGTCGCTTTATGTGTCACCATGCGTTTGCCTTTTGGCGAAACGGTAATGGTGACCACCTTTTCATCTTCTAACAAACGGTAGGTACATTTCCGTGTTGTATAATTATCATGCCGTTTGTCATCATAACTACGCTTTCTAGGTGCGTGTCTACGGTCGATTGCCTCAGTCATCATATGTCTTCCCTCGTAATTAAATTACGTATAGGCGTCCTCACTATCCCAAATGTGAGTATATGCCTAGGTGTACATTCGTTGTGCGAATGCGTTATCCAGTCAGGTGCGCAACAAGTGCGCAAGCGCCATGTGAACGGTCATCCCGAACCCTACATATGGTCGCGGTATAAGCAACAAAACAACTACCCTTAAAGAACTTCTAAACAAGAAAATCTTACAAGTTTGCTGATTAACTGCTTACATGTTCGTTAAAACATAAATAAAGCTCCAAAGATTCCTATAGTGTTCCTTAATAAAGTGGAAGCACCATCCATATCACACTATCAGCGCGATATTTATCTTTGTTATTCTAAAAATTAAAAATACTGAGATCTAAAATCTGAATCTAAAATTACTTCCTCAAACACCGCTCCATTTTATTTCATCTACGATATTACTTGCTAACTATAGATAGAAAACTTCTGATGAAAATACAAAACAGATCAAATTTTGATAAACATCTTAATATTAGTCACTCATTTCACTAGCGGCAATAGCCAAACCAGCGCCCACACTGCCAAATGTATCAGATCTAACCAATTTCGCATCTGGAAACTGTCGTGCCAGCATTCCCTGAAAAATAGGGATGAGTGAGGAGCCACCCGTTGTAATCACAGCATCAACCTGTTCGGCCGTGATATTGGCTTTTTCTAATGCAGTCCGAAGACCAATCTGTACTTCTCCCAAGTAAGGTGAAATCAAAACCTGAAACTGGATTCTTGTTAAATCGACTGTCATATCAAGCTTAGGCTCATTAAGTGTGATAGTCGAGTCAGTTGTGATGGAGAGCTGTCGTTTTGCACGTTCAATCGCTTCAAAAAGCGGGAACCCATAGTTATTCATGACAAGCGACTCAAGCTTTTTAAACGCTTCTGGATTGTCACTTTTCTCTTGCCCCCGTCGAATAATTGGCAAGGAGTCTACGCGAGAAAGTAATGGGATGGTTTGCCAATTAGACAAAAACCCGTAGAGATGTTGTGGAATCGGCGTATTGTCGGGGCGCATTCTCGCTTTCTCACCGAAGTCCTCGGCGACTTTCCCTTGCATAATAGCACTGTCAAAGTCATCGCCCCCGACAAGGACACCATGCGTTGAAAGCACGCGGCTTTCCCCAGTGGGTGACACATGCAAGATTGAGAAATCAAGTGTTCCACCGCCAAAGTCAAAAATCAAAATCGTTTGGTCAGATTCAATATCTTTGGTGTAAAAGCGGGCAGCAGCTAGCGGCTCTGGAACATAGGAAATTTTCTCAAATCCCGCCATTTTGGCTGCATCATGCAGTCTTTGCTGCGCTTTGGCGTCTACTTCAGGGTCGTCAGAAAATTTAACAGGACGCCCCATGGCAACTTCGGTAATGGGTTCACCAAACTGAGCTTCGGCCGATTCCTTTGTGTGACGCAATATGAGTGCAATCAGTTCTTCTAGGGCATAGTAACGGCCGAAAACGTTCGTCCCATCGTAATCTTCTTGGCGCAACCCCGTTTTTATCGATTGAATCAGCCGTCCGGGCGACGAAATATCTTCATCAATGATAACATCATAGATTAGTTGAATGGGGCCGTCTGGCTCCAATGGACCACGGGACATGCGTGCAACCCAGTTCTCAACCGTGCCAACTTTCTTCTCTCTTGTGATAACAATACGGCCTGTATTCTCATCGAGATAACGTTCCACAGCTTGTTTGCCCAAAACCACATCATGCTCTCGCGTAATGTAAATCATTGAACGTAGTAAATTTTGTGGCTCATCCAAACGCACAAAATGCACGCTACCATCGCGGTATACTGCTGCGGTTGTATGAGTTGTGCCAAAGTCGACGCCTAGTTTCACGTGACAGCCTTTTCTCTTAGGATGGTTTTTTGAATCAGTTAGCCTTTTGCTCCCTCAGATTGAGCGATGGCATTCTGCAAATGGTATCTTAAACGACGCAATAAACAAGTCTACATTATGTTAATTCTGCTGAAACTTCTATATTTCATTTGACACCATTAGAGCATGAAAAGTTACCTACTCCCTTTCAAATGTTAATCACTTGCTATTACACGGCATTTTTCCTGTCTAAAGGTCGCATTCAGTTTTTCTGATATGCTTATAGCTTATGAAGCAGCCTACAAATGAAATTCATGCTGGTATCCTGATTGGCGAAGTTCTTGCCAAACAAGGCGTCAAATTCCTTTACACTCTCTGCGGAGGGCACATTTCCCCCATTTTGATTGGGGCAGAGCAGCAGGGCGTTCGGGTTATTGATGTCCGTCATGAAGCAACGGCCGTTTTTGCCGCTGATGCAACGGCTCGCCTAACGGGTATCCCCGGCGTTGCGGCGGTAACGGCTGGCCCCGGTTTGACCAACACCATTACGGCGGTCAAAAATGCACAGATGGCCCAGTCGCCGCTCATTCTGTTTGGCGGATCGGCGGCAACCTTACTCAAAGGGCGCGGCGCGTTGCAGGATATTGACCAAATGTCCTTGATGAAGCCGCTGTGCAAGTGGGCAAAATCGATCACAAAGGTTAATCAGATTGTTCCAGCACTTGAAAAGGCATTTCGCGTTTCGCAAGAGGGCGTGCCTGGCCCAGTTTTCTTAGAAATCCCAATCGATCTGCTTTACCCACGTTCAACCGTCAATACACAAATTGTTGAGGCGGGCGGTGGGGGCAAAGGGATTGGTGGTGCGGTGGTTAGTGCGTATCTCAAAAATCACGTTCATCGTTCGTTTGTCAATGGGTTCAAAAAGCGGGCCGGGCCAAAAATTAATCCGCCCACGACGCTGCCCAACAGCAAACAGATGGATAAGGTGATGAAGGCGCTTGCAAAGGCGAATCGGCCGATCTTAATCATCGGTAGTCAGGCAATGTTGTCTGCTGACAAATCGGCCGAAATGCAACAAGCCGTCATGCACTTAGGCATCCCAACCTTTTTGTCAGGCATGGCGCGTGGGTTGCTAGGCTATCATGAACTGCATATGCGGCACAAACGCACCAAAGCGATGCGTGAGTCAGATCTGATTATCTTGGCTGGTGTTCCGGCCGATTTCCGCATGGGGTACGGTCGCGCCATTCCAAAAAGCGCAACCTATGTGTCGGTCAATCTCAGTAAGGTTGACCTAACTAAAAACCGCAAGCCAAACATTGGCATCTTGGCCGATCCCGGCGCATTTGTACGCATGCTGGCCGCTCAGTCAACTATCGACAGCAGCCGCTGGCGCGGTTGGTTTGAAAAAGTTAAGCAGCGTAATGATGCTCGCGACGTGGAGATTCAGTCGAAGGCGGCCGAAGAAACGGAGTACGTCAATCCCGTTCGTTTGTGTCAACAGATTGAGAAAGCAGTTGGCGATAATAGCGTGCTTATTGGGGACGGTGGCGACTTTGTTGCAACGGCAAGCTACATCGTTCGACCGCGCAAACCGCTGCGCTGGCTCGATCCTGGTGCGTATGGCACGCTTGGCGCAGGGGGCGGGTTTGCGCTTGCATCTCAGCTTGTGTACCCAGATGCCGAAGTTTGGCTGCTTTATGGGGATGGCTCCGCAGGCTACAGCCTTGCCGAATTTGACACGTTTAAGCGGCATAATCTGCCCGTGATTGCTGTGATAGGCACAGATGCGTCATGGGCGCAAATCGCGCGTGAGCAGGTCGAACTATTTGGTACAGCGCTTGGCACAGAGCTAGAGCGCACGGCATACCATGAAGTTGCTCAGGGATATGGGGGACACGGTATTTTGGTCGAAAAGCCCAAACAGGTAGAAGCTTCGCTCAATGAAGCAAAAGTATGCGCGAGCGAGGGTAAACCTGTCTGTGTTAACGTGCAAATCGGGACAACCGACTTCCGCAAGGGAAGTATCTCTATCTAATTGATAGGATATGTTGGGGGGGTTGTCAACATCTTAAGATCCCAAAAAGCCAAAATAGATTGTCAAAGTGGCGGAAATCTAAGCCTATCACAAACGGTTTTGGTCAATAAGCCTCAGAGGTTTGTTGTCATCAACTCTGGTCTGTGTATAAAAACCTCTGAGGTTTCCGTTGCTAATCAGACTCAATTCTGTTCTGGAATTGCGCCCAAGGATTTAAGCCGGTCGAGGGCGACGCCCAGCGCACGCTCGCGTTTTTCAAGTTGAGCAAGGGTTGTAGACAGTTGTTCTTCGACTGAACCTAGCTCATGGCGTGATTCAACCAATTCTTCCTCAGTCCGTCCTAGCTCTTGGCGCGTCAGACGCACCTGTTCATCTAAATCAACCGCTCGTACACGCCAATCAGTCATTTCACGCTGTAAAAGCTGCATTTTCATTGCACCAATTTTGCGATTTTCTGAGCGTGCATTGTCAATTACCCACTCTATAATCCAGCCAATCAACAGCCCAAGCAATAGCCATCCGTACCATGGAAACGCGCTCATGGGGTCTCCTCCAGATTGAGGGTCCAATCACTTTCAATTGCGACTTGTGTATTGTCTTGGGGAACAAGCATCTCCCCATCGATGGTAGTCAAAAAGCAAACGTCAACCTGTTCGCATTGGTATCGTGTTTGGTAATCGATTGACTCGCTAAGCGCCCATCCAAGCGCATTTTGGATTGCTTCATCCTCACGCCACACTTTGCCAAAGCCCCACATCGGCTGTTGTCTATCCTCTGGCACATCCAGTGACTCATCGAGAACAGGGTGTACGTCATGTTTGAACTGATCTTCTACCAGCCAGCTTTGCCCAGACTCAGGAATGATAAAAATTCGGTCAAGGTCTTGCACCCAAATCATAATGCCGCCTTCAAATACCTGATGTGTTGCTCTTGAAGCCAATGCTTGCGCATTTGGGCAGCGTGAAGGTTCTGGCGATACAGACCAACTGATTGCACAGTCGATTGAAATTTGCGTTTCAGAGCTAATGGTTCCTGTCGTGTCCTGAATCCGCGCGGTGATAAAGTTGCCCCAAGGCTCAATAATTTCGATGGCCTGATCGCCGCTTGCAGCAACAGGCTGAGACAGCAACGTGTTATCTTCGTCGTCAACTAATTGGAGAACTAACCCGTTTTCGGCCGTTGTGTCCCACAAAAGTTGAACCGTATCGCCTACTTTGGCATTGGATACGTTTGCACGAAACAGCAAAAGCTCAGGCTCTACGGCCAAATCCAGCTCATCTTCATCCACTATCAACGTTGGAATCGGCGTCGGGATTTGGGTTGCGACCGCTATGTCAGCGTCCTCACCCTCCGACATAACAGATAGATTCAGGGTCGGTACGTCAAATGATGAGATATTGCTATCTTTGACGACAATCGACACGGGGATCGCTTCAGGGTCCTCGTTGTCTGCGTCTAAATCATCGACCTGAATATCGTAGCGGCCTGTTTGACCAAAGGCGGTGGTCTCAACAGACCAGTCTCCGTTTTCATCAACCTGTGCGCGTTCTTCGCGCTGTTGGTTGATGATGACACGTAGCTCCTGCCCCGCAGTGCCCGTGCCGATTAAGCGTACTTTTGTGCCCTCGATTGGTTCAAATGCGGTAAGCTGTGGCCCTATTTCGGCCGAAATTCCCGACCCTGGCCACGCTTGATAAATAGCGAAGGCTAGCAGTAGAATCAGGCATCCCAGAATAACCCACTTAAATCCGTTTGCACGGCGTTCGCGACTCGAATGTGTTTGTTCATTGGACATGATACAAAATTCCCCTTTCACAGTGTCTAGACTGTCTCATCATCGTCATAACCTGAAACGCTCAGCCGTTGTGCGGATCGGATAACTCGATTCTTGAGATCGTCCTAGATAGGTTCTTTTGAAGATAACTTAAAATGTCTATTATTTATGGCCTTTTAGAAGCTGATAGGGTTTCTGTATAAAACGTAAAACGTGAGGGGTCATGACCCCTCGTTACGTTTTTCGCTTTACATTTTACATTTTAGAAATTGCCAGCCCGATAAATTTCTGAGGCCCCTTATATATTTTCGTCAGCTTTTCAAACAACCAGCCGTAGCCCTGTGCTTGTCAATCTAGCCAACATATTCATCGTACAAACCCTGCCTTACAAGGCTTCTAGCAAAAAAAGCTGTTCACGGAATCTTTGCCTGTGGCAGCGTGATACAATCACGTTATGCAGCCATGGAAACAAATTGTGGAGGCGGTACGGCAGGTGCAAACGCGCAAAGGGCGCTTAACATTCGGCCGATATTCGATCGAAGGCACACGCCACATCGAACGCGCCCTCCGCGCCAATCTCCCCCTTCAACAAATCCTTATCGCCGAATCATTCTGGCACTCAACCGCAGCACGCCATCAGGCGTTACGGTCGGCAATCGAATCACAGGCACACCCCGTTGTGCTTGCCCCCGACGAGGTGCTTGAAACGCTGCTTGGCGGACGCAAACTGGGTGCAATTGTTGCGCTGGCAACGCTGCCAACGTCGCCAACGCTTGCTAGCTTGGTTGCCAATCATCGTGATGCACTGTTTCTGGTTTTGGTTGATGTTGTCGAGCCAGGCAACGTCGGCGCGATGATTCGCAGCGCCCACGGGTTAGGCGCAACCGCCTGCATCACTATCGGCAAAAGCGATCCCTTTCATCCTAAAGCGGTTCGTACAGCGATGGGCAGTTCGTTTAAGCTGCCGATTATTCAGTTTGAGTCTGAACGGGACGCTGTGGACGCGCTGAAAGCTGTCAACTGTGTGCTGTATGCGTCTGTTGCGGAAGATGGGCAACTGTTGCCCGAAGCCACGGTTAGCCAAGGCGTCCGTGCGATTTTGATGGGCGGTGAGTTTTATGGCTTATCGGCCGAAACAATCGCCCAATGCAACTATCGGCTCACCATCCCGATGGCGACAGGTATCGACTCGTTTTCAGTCAGCGCCGCCGCTGCGATTTTGCTTTATGCGGCGAGGGCAGAAGTTGAAACACCCATCATTTAAAGCCTGTAAAATCTCACACAAATAATTTAATTCCTCTCCGTGGCCTATTCTCTACCAAGAAAGGTTCTTCACAGGCCGCATAGCGGCAGAGCGTAGGAGCGAGTCAGCTTCTATCTTCTCAAAAACCTGCGGGATACCTCGTTCCACTGCTCCGCGGTGGAACGCCCTTCTTGCCGCTCCGCGGCCTCT
>JBMZDF010000034.1:0-22282 GCA_049614105.1 Promineifilaceae bacterium (SeqCode) | reverse complement strand
ACGGCATGTTATTCGTCACCATAAACGGTGAAACAAAGACGCACGACTTCGCGTTGGCGACTTCTGTTTATGCGGCTGATCAGCTCTATTTCTCGGTCGGATCACAACCACAAGACAACACCCTAGATGCAGCAGGAGAAGCGGCTGAAGTTCAATTCCATTCACTCACTGTGACCCACATCGACCCTATTGCAGCAGTCGTAACAATCAACGATGCAACGGTTTCGGAAGGCGAGGATGCGGTTCTTGTGATTGGCCTCGACAATGTGCGTGATACAGACACAACCATGCAAGTTCAAACAGTGGATGGCACTGCCACTGGTGCAGCAACCGATTATGAATCGGTTAACATCACTGCGACGATTGCAGCAGGTACGTTCTCGACAACAGTTACCATCCAGACGATAGATGATGCTGATGTCGAAGGGCAAGAGACGTTGACCGTTGCGTTAAGCAGCCTCACAGGAACCAACGTTACCTTTGCGGATGACCAAGCACAGGTCATCATCACTGAAGATGACAGCAACGAAACAAGCACCACTGTAACTATTGACCCAGCGGTAGGCACAACGTTGACCTTTAGTAATGCGGTCGGCAGTGAAGCCACACCTGTAACGACGATTCAGGTACCGGCAGGGTCAGTATCTGAAACGATGACGCTAATGTACAACGCCATCGATGAAGAAACGGACGATGTGGAGTTTGAATTTGCTGGAACTCGTTTTGACATGACGGCCTATGTGAATGGTGAGGTATATGAACACTACACCTTTGCGGGGCCTGTGACAGTGACGCTGCACTACAGTGACACACAAATCGCTAGCATGAGAGAAGACACGCTGCGACTGCAATTCTGGACAGGCAGTGACTGGATAGATGCGGCGGCAACCTGCTACGGCGATGATCCAACTCAGGTACCAGATGATGCCTATGTACGTGATGAAGGGAACCAAACAATTTCGGTTGAGATTTGTCATCTGACCGAGTTTGCCATGTTCGCTGAACCGTTCTATCGTTATTACTTACCTGTGTGGTTCCATAACGACTAATCACCAGATTTAGAGTAATGTTTTACTAATGCAAAATAAAATGCCTCCTGTCACTTGTGACAGGAGGCATTTTGTACTGAAATGCTGATTGGCAACTTATATTAAAGCTAACTTTGTTGCTTGATCCAGCGTGAGATTTCGGCCGAATTCCATCTCCACCAACGCCGCATCAGCCCCAATCACAGCCCGCGCCCCAGCCAGCATCGTTTCCATCTTGTCTAGCTCGCGCTGGGAAAGCGACGCGCTGATCTGGCTCCGCAACTGCTGCCCAGCCCCAATCAAACGGAACGCACGCTGTGCGTCCAAGCGCTTCGCCGCCAACAGGCCGATGTCCTCAAACAGATAGGCCAACGACCAGCTATCATTTAGCTCGCGGTCAAGCTGCATCGTCTCTGCATACAGCCCCATCGCACCCTCAAACTTGTCTTGCGAACGCAATACGTTGCCTAAATTGTGCAGTGCGTTGGCAATGTACCATTTGTTCCCCACCTCGCGCTGAATCACAACTGCCTGCTCAAGATGCCGTTGTGCATCACGCAATTCGCCCAAATCGTTGCAAATGTTGCCAAGGTTGGCAAGCGTCACCGCTTCAAAATAGCGATTTTTGAGCTGTCTTGTGATGGCTAGGGCTTCTACATAATGTTGTTTCGCGGCCAGCAGATCGCCTAAATTACGTCGCACAATGCCCAAATTGTTCAGCAAATGTGAGATGTCGCTGAGCGCCTTTTGCTCACGCCGCATTGCCAAACTGCGCTCATAATAGCCCTGCGCCGCGTCAAACTGCCCCTGTTGCCCGTTCAGCGTACCGATGCAGATTAATGCCTTGGCAACGCCTGCGCTATCGTTTGCCTGTTCCGCCACGCTGAGCGCCTGTGCGTACCACGTCGCGGCAACGGCGTAGTTGCCCCGTTTGCGCTCCACCTCGCCAAGCACAATTTGCGCTTGCGAAATCTGGACAGAATTTTGTTCAGCTTGTGCGCGGGTTAGGGCTTGTTGTGCGCTGGTTTCGGCCGAAGCCCACGCCCCCAACGCCTCATAAACAGACGCCAAACTTAAATGAATAGCAATTTGCTCAGCCGTGTCCAGTAATGGCAGCAGCTTCTGATAATAATTAATCGCCGCCGTATTGGCATAATCAGTACGAGCGGCGTCGCCAGCCTTACGCAAATATTCGCGCTGCTTGGCAACGTTGCCGCTGTGTTCGTAGTGGAAGGCGAGCAGCATGGTGTATCTGTCCAATATGGTCGGATACGTTGTCTCGATGTAACTGCCAATTTGCCCGTGAAGCATCTCACGTGTGGCGTAGAGCAAGCTTTCATAGGCCACCTGTTGCGTCATGATATGCTTGAACAGATAGCTCAACTCTGGCTCTGACTCCTCCTCAGGTGTCAGTTGCACCTTGCTCAAAATGTCCAGATTAAGCTGCACTTCGCTGACCTGCAAATCGGGGTAGATGCCCCACACCATGGCGGCGCGGAACAATCGGCCGATGACACTCGCCACCTTCATCGTAATCTGCTGGCTTTCGTTTAGCTGGTCAATGCGGCTGAGCACAAGCGAATGGATGCTGGACGGCAGTTCGAGCGCATCCAAGGCGGCGACATCGTGAATGTCAATCTCTAGCGCTTGTAAATAGTTGAGTAGCTCCTCGATGTAAAACGGGTTGCCCGCTGCGCGTTGGCTGAGTCGTGTCAACAAGCTTTCTGGTGCGCTGGTCTGGTCGCCATAATGTTCGGCCAGTTTGAGCGTGACCAGTTGGGCGGTTTCTTCGGCCGAAAATTCAGCCAGCATTATCTCTGTAAAATGAGCCAACTTGTCAACAGGAGGCGCTTGCAAACGCGCTCGATCGGGTGGGCGATAAACTAGCAACAGCAACACAGGCAGATTGGCAATCTCACGCCCCAGCACGCCAATCAAATCGCGCGACAGGTCATCAAGCCAGTGACAATCTTCCAACACAATCAGCAGCGGTGTTGTCTGCGCCCGCAAGCGCAGGCAGCTAGCCAACAGCGACTCTAAGGATGATTTGCGTATCTTGGCGTCAAGTGAGCCAGTCAAATCATTGTCAGGAATTGACAGATTGAGCACCTTACCCAAGAGCGGCAGGCGTGGCAAAAAAGCAGGGTTAAGCTGTGTCAGCGCATGTTTTAACTGTTCAATTTGACGCGCCGTACTGTCTCGTGCTTCGATTCCAAAGAAGCTGCGCCACACGCTGTGCCACACCAAATAGCTTGTCGTTGTGCCATGCGATTGGCATTCGCCAGCCAATCCGTACAGCCCTTGTGTTTGCGCCAGCTTGATCGTTTCGGCCGTTAAGCGCGATTTTCCCATGCCCGCCTCGCCCGTAATCCCCACGATTTGACCGCGCCCACGCAGTGTTTTGTCCACTTTTGTTGCAAATTGGGCCAGTTCAGTTTGGCGTCCGATCATCGGCAGCGCATAGTTTGGTTCGAGCGCTTGCGTGCGTGGTCTGTGCGCCGTGCCGAGCAAACGGCTTAGCGCAATCGGCCGATCAAATCCTTTGACCGTGACGTTTGGGACTGTTTCCCAGCGAAAGGCGGTGCTTGTTGCTGCGTAGACCGCGCTGCTGACCAAAATCTGACCCGGTTTGGCAACCATCATCAGCCTTGCCGAAAGCACAACGTTGCTGCCCAGCACGCCATAGGTTCGGCGTGTTTCGCTACCGTAAGCGCCTGCCCGCATGCGCCCTTGCGCCAGCCCAATCTGTAAGGGTTCCAAAAATGCAAAGGTGTCGGACAGTGCCATGATGGCGAGTGCCGCGTTGCCTGCACGGGTGGCGTCGTTTTCGTGGACGATGGGTGCGCCAAAAGCGGCATAAAGGTAGCTGCCTTTGTCGCCAACGGTAAGCTGGATCAGGTTGCCGCCAAAGCGCATGAGTACGCGCATCACGCCTCGGATAAACTGATCGAGTTTGTCGCGTGCGTCGGGATCTTCGTCAAAGTTTAGCCCGACAAACCGCACGAACAGCGCGGTGGCGGGGCGAAATTCGGCGAGGAAGTCGCCTAGTCCGCTGGCGAGTCGTTGGTAGACGGGTGGCAATAGCCATGCTTGCTGATTTTCGGCCGAAATCGCCTCATCCCCAATCACGCCCCATCGCTTGGTCGTCACGGTCAAATCAAACCGATCGACAATCGCAAAACGCTCCCCCTTGTCAGAGTCACGCCACGCAACCAAGTTGAGCGTGTCGGCAAATTGGGCAAACACCGTTTCGGTTACGACCACATCGCCCCGATTGGCGACCGATTCGGCCGAAGCAACCAGATCGAGCGTGTCGCCAACCATCGTATCGATTAGCCGATGTTCGGGGTCGCCGACCAAAAAGCGCCGCACGTTTCCCGTCGCTACCGCTACTTTGACCCCCACCTCAATCTCGCGTCCGCTGCGTGTCACAACGTTGCCGAGACGCCGCATGCTGCGCTGCATTGCCAGCGCACAGTGGATCGCCCGCCACCCATCATCGCCATCAAGCCAACAGGTGATCGCGTCGCCAGCAAAACCGATGACGCTGCCGCCCATGCGGTGCAGCACGTTGATCAGCGCGTTGTACACGCGATTTAGATGAATTGTCAGTGCCTCCGCGCCACGTTTCGCGCCTAGCTCCAGTTCAAGCGCGTTGCTGAGCTTGGTAAACCCTGAAATGTCTGCAAATAACGTCGCACCTGACATGTGTTCAGGCAACACAGCACCACGTGCTAAAGCGTGCCGCCAATCAATTGGGATATATGCGTTCGGTGAATCCATAAGAGAAGGGAGGAAAAGAAATGAAGAAGATTGAATGATGAATGAAGACCATTAAGAAGGCGCACGGCCTCTTTGTTCTTCATTCATCATTCTTAATTCATTCTTTCTTCCTAGTGTCCAAATCCGTAGCCGCGACGAACATAAACGGTCACCCAAGCGGTGCTTGTGTTGCCGTTGCCATCGTCGATTGTGTAGTGGAACCAGTCAAGTCCCACAAAGCGGTTATTGGGTGTGTAGGTGATGCTGTTATCAGCGTTGATTTGTACAGTGCCGCGTGAAGGGGTGCTGGTCGCTGCGACAGACAGCATGTCCCCATCTATGTCTATGTCGTTGTTCAGCACAGGGATGTCAACCGCCTGATTGCGGCGGGTTGAACGGAAATCGCCGATTGCAACGGGGGCGTTGTCTGTGCTGCAAGCCTCGAAACCAAGGAAGGTGAAGCTAAGTTTGTCACGGCCTCTCAGCTTGTAATCTGAAATTTCAATACGTGCGAATTGAACGTTTTGCGCTGCGACATTCCCACGATAGCTCCAGAACCCTCGCATTTTGACGGGCACGACGATTTCTTCACCAATCAGGCTGTCAAGTGCGTTGCGCATGGCGAAGCTGTTCGGCGCATTGCGGCGTGTATAAACCCAGTCGCCGATCGACAGCTCGCTGTCGCCTGCGTCAAATGGATTGACATACAGGTTGCTGTTGCCCGGTGGGGTCAAACTTGCGACCAGCGCAGAACTGTTTCCTGTGCCATCCCACGTTAACCATGTGAAAGAGCGGTATCCGCTGGAACGGCGCACGCGGCGGAAATATTGCCCTTCGCTGGCGTTTTGCAACATCCAGTAGGAAAGCGCGATCGGGTACAAATTGTCGCAACTGCCGCCTGCTGGTGTGGCGAGAATGGTAAAGGGTTGTGAGATATTGCTAGGTGTGAAGTGTGGTGTGCCTGTGAATTCGGCCGAAACCATCACCCCACCCACAGGATCTACCAGCAAAATCGATGCCGTCGCCACCCCGTTTGCATCGCTCGTTCCCGTCATAACCTGCGTTCCCAGCATAAATTCAACCGTTTCGCCAGCCAGCGGCATGCCGTTTGTTGTCAAAGTGGCAGAAACGCCCACCGTTGTGTTCTCAAACCCATCCGCAGGTGCATTCAGCATCAGGGTTGTGGGCGCAATTAGCAGGTCAAGCGTGGCTTGTGCCGTGCTGGGTTCGTAGTACGCATCATCAAGCGTTAGCGCCCCGCCTGGCAAGGGAATGTTGCCGTTAAAGTGAAGGTCAATGCTGTAGCTGCCAGCAGGAAGCATCACATCTTGCAAGGTCACGCGCCCCGCAAAGTCAGTGATTTCTGGCACAACCTGCGTGCCGTTTGCCCCGCTGATGATGAAAAAGACGGTGCGCTCAGACAGTGGGCCACCGCCTGCGCTGGTCAACGTTGCTTCTAACCCAAGCGGCGTGCCAATCGGGGTCATGATTGCTGCGCTGCTCAGTTCGAGCTGTGTTGTTTGCTTGTCAAGCGCAAAGGGCGTGCTGGCGCTGTTGGCTGCGAAGGCGGTTGTGCCTTCGTAGGTGACTTGGATGTCGTAGCCGCTGGGCGCGTCGAGCAGCAGCATTTCAACGGCGGCAATGCCGTTGGCGTCCGTTGTGGCGTCGAGCGAACTATTGCCGATGCTGAACTCAACCGTTTCATTGGGGAGCGGGTTGCCGTTGGTTTCTAATTCGGCCGAAATCACCACGCTTTCCCCATAAACAGCCCCCAGCGGCGGCGTCAACAGCGTCAGCGTCGTCACATCGGGATCGCTTGTACCCGTTGGCGGCTCCGTTGGTTCGCCCGGGTCAACATCCGCCACAAAATATTCGCCTGCGTTGGTCAACATTGTCACAAGCCCGATGCCGTTCGCCGCCTGCACGATATATTGCAGTTCACCCGTTGTTGCGCCGCCGGGCAGAACGAGCGAACCTGTCCACAGCGTGCTGTTATTCGGGTCAACGCTCAAGCTCAATGATTGCCACGCACCTGTCAGCAAGCCACCTTCGGCGCTGTAGGTTACCCAAACTTCCTGCACACCCGCCACGGGGTCGGTGACGTCAATCGTAAATTCGATTGTGTCTGGTGCGGCCGAAATCGCCTCCACATGCCCAATGGCGGGTGGTGCGGCAAGTGCCGTTTCACTCAGAACGTTGCTGTAGAAGAAACGGAAGTCCATCTGGTCATAAACGCGCAGCGTGCCGTCAATCGAGCTTTCTGAATTTGACCGATACTGAACAGGGGTCAGCATTTGGCGAATTTGGCCGCTTACGGGGTCAAATAGCGCATCATAATAGTTAATCGTCCACGGTTGAACGGGGTAGAACACGTCGCTGCGGAACACGGGATGAACGCCGTTGACCTCCGTGGCGGGGGCGCTTGCCAGCGGAATCATGTTTGCTAAATCGGTGTAGCTACCGCCGATGAAGCCAACCCCGCGCAAAACGCCGTCTTGATTGCCCGTTGGGTTGGTCACGTTATTGCGTTGCAGCGGCAAGATTAGTTGACCGGGGCGTGTTGTCTCGCCGTTTGGCCCTTGGAAATAGGTGGTCATCAATTGGCTGCCGTCGGTCGAGGTCATCGTGACGGTGGTTTGGGTCAACGGTGGGCTAAAGCTCACATCGGCCGTTTCAAGATTAAGCGGAACTCCTGCGCCTGCTAGCACGGGATTTGTGCCACCGACAGCGGGCGGCAATACAATTTCTGTGCGCGGCGTGCCTGGCATGTCGATGCTCATCATCGGCAGGCCGAACAGCGTTGAGACCAAAATCGTCTTTTCAAACACGCCGTCAATTTCAACGCCTGTATCGGCCAAATATTGCTGTTTGGCGTTCACCAGCGCCTTGCCCACTGGAATTGGCCCCGCCAGTCGCAACTCCTGCGAGAAGCCCAGATAGAGGCGTTCCGCATATTCTGTCAGGTCGGTGTCACCGTATTGGTAACCCGTGCCGGCAATCAGCATCGCGCCTTTGCGTGCGGATGCTTGCGCCCAGTCTGGGGCAGGATTGACGCCGTGCGAATCGACAACGTTGTAGCCAGAGTGACAGCCGCTGCTGAACATCAGGACGTTGCTAAAGTCAACGGGTGAGTTCACAAAATCAAGCGTGGTGATGCGCGTTTGATAATCGGCCGCCAAAGCGCTGTAGGCGCTAAAATGTCCCGCTAGATAAACGATGTCGTGGCGCGAGCCGAGCAGCCCGTCTTGCAAATCAGCCCCCGTCCATGAGGCGGCGTCTGAGGGGGGAACGTCAGCGGCCGAAATTAAGGTTTCGACGTTGCTGTTGCCAAGGCTGGCGGAAAACTCCGTTTCGACGGCGCGAGAGCCATCTTCGAGGAAGCCATAGCTGGTGATGTAGGCATTGTTAGGGGTGACGACGCCATTTGCCGTGGCAAGATAAGCGTCTAGCATGGTGGTTGCATCGCTGGCCGTTTCGACCAATCGGCCGATGGCTAAATCAGGCAGCGGCAGCACGCTTGCATCGAGCGAGATCTCAATCGACGACCCGTACTCATCTTGGCTCAGCACATAATTCAGACGCAAGCTGGCTTGGGACGCCGTGCCGTCTAGCACAGGCGGCACATATTGTGACTCTGGGCCAAGCGGCGCAGGATCAGGATAGCGATAAAACGGAATCACGTCATCATTACCGACCAAGACGACATACTCAACAGGATTGACATCACGATAGAGGTCAATCACCGCTTTCATGGCGTCTGCGAGGACGTTTTGTGCAAATGGGCAGTCTGGATTTGCATCCGCCTGCGCCCGTGCCGCAATGACGCGCGTGTCGGTGCTGATGTCGATCAGTACGCCGTTGACCTCTGGACGTGCTGTCAGTGTCCCCAATCGCGTCAGCAATGTTGCCTTTTCAGATGGACTGCCCGCCATGCGTGTGATGTCGTGCAGAATTACCGTTTGGAAGCCACCTGCCGCTGCAACAAGCGAACTTGGCGGCAGCAAGGATGACACACCGCCGCAAACGCCCGTCAACAAGGTAACGTCGAGGGTGAATGGGTTGGTTGCATCATACACGCCGTTGCGTCCACGAACGCGGACATAATAGTCGCCACTGTTGTTGTAGGTGCTGAGCGCAACACTTTCCGAGGCTGACCCTTCTAACGCGGAAACGCCCACCAAACTGCGAAGCTGCGCGTTGATGTAAGCATCGGGATTGATGTACGCATCAGGGTTAATGTATGCGTCAGGATTGATGTACGCATCAGGGTTAATGTATGCGTCGGGATTGATGTACGCATCAGGGTTGATGTAAGCATCGGGATTAATGTAAGCATCAGGGTTGATGTACGCATCTGGATTAATCACCAACGGGTTGATGTAAGCGTCAGGATTGATGTAAGCGTCAGGATTGATATACGCATCGGGGTTGATGTACGCATCTGGGTTGATGTAGGCGTCGGGCGCGTGTTCGGCCGTGATTTGCAGCAAATCCTGCGTTGAATTCAGATCGGTGTACGCTTGGCTAATATCTTTGTAAACCGTGATGTCATAGTTAGCCGCCATGGTGTCAAGGTCAATCAACGCCTGTGAATCTGGCTCTACCGCGAATTTGTACCAACGCGACTGGCCTTCCTTGTCCAGCAGATGGCTAGCCGATCCTTGCAATGTTTCAACAGGGCCAGTGAGCGGCAGTTGATACGCATTGAGCCATGATGTGTTGTTTGGCTGCACGGCGCGACAGACCGAAAACTCAGAGGTGTTGCCCGTTGTGTCGGTTGCTGTCGCGGTGACAAATGCGCCCTCTGGCACAAGCGTGGCAAAGGCGGCATTAATTGTCGCGTTGCCAGCCGCGTTGCTAAGCGTACCAATCGAGCCTAGATAGGTTTCCCCTTCACCGTAGCCCGTTTCGTCACAGCTATTGCTCCAGTAAAAATCGATAGTGTAATTGGTTGATGCCGCGCTGTTGTACAGGCCAAAAAGTACCGTTTGGGTAGGGGTTGATGTTGCCGTGTACAGCACGGGCGCGTTTTGCAAATCGTTCGGGCCATCGTCTGCGTCACCCGCATCGTTTGTGTCAACGCCCGACGCGCCAAGGTCGATTCCAAGCCCGCCGTTTGCATAAATTGAGTTGCCAACGATTGTGACCTGCGTGGCGGTTGTGCCGCCCAGCGCAATGCCGTCCTGCACATTGTGCGCAATCGTGTTGCCGCTGGCGATGCCAATCCCCGCGCTGGCGCTGGCGACTTCAACACCGTGAAGCCCGTTGCCCAGCACGTCGCCGCTGCTGTTGGTTCCGATAAAGTTGCCGTCAAGCGTGACGTTGGTTGCGCCGTTGGAAACGTACAGTCCAGACTGACTGTTGCCTGCAATCGTGTTGTTCTCAACGCTAATGTTATCGACATCATTCAAGAAAACGCCTCGACTATTGTTCGGCAGCGGGGCCGTGCCAGTCGCATCTAGCCCGATAATATTTGATTGGAGGCTGTTGTCGTCGGACAATGCCGACATGCTCACGCCGTTGCCGCTGTTGCCTGAAATCAGGTTGCTGGTGAAATCGTTGTTGGTTGATGTGTTGAACAACCCAACGCCACCAAACCCGTTAGCGCGGGCGGTTGTTCCGTTGGGATCTGTGCCGATGTAGTTGTTGAGGATGTTGTTGCTCGTGCCGCCGTTGAAGCCGATGCCGTAATGATTGTTGCTGCCGATGATGTTGCGTTCGGCCGAATTTAACCCGCCAATCGTATTCCCCGCACTCTGAATCGTGATCCCCTCACTGTTGCCCCCTGCTGATCCATCGGGCGTCATCCCAATATAATTGCCTTGAATCGTTGCGTTGCCGCCCCCCAGGAACACACCCGTAAAGTCAAGATTCACAATCGACAAGCCACGCAGCGTGCTGCCGCCGCTGCCAACCGTAAAGTTTAGCCCCGTCCCATTCACGAACCCAGACCCATCAAGCTGAATCTGAAGCACCGCGTCATTGCCGACTGCTAAACTGTTTGCACTTGCGCCACCTTGTGTGTAGCCATCAATCAAAACGGCCTGTGTAACGTTGGGCAAGTTGCTAGCAAGCACAATCGTGTGCGGGGCAATCCCCGCAATGTTGAAGTGAATTTCGTCTGGGATGATGCCGTTGGGCGTGCTGTTCGCCGCGTTGATCGCCTCGCGCAATGAACAATGTATCGCACTGCAAACGCCATCGTCTGTGTCGTCCGCCGTGTTGACGGTGAAAGGGGTGCTTTGCGCAATAATGGCGGTGACAAGGTTGATGTCTGGTGGGCCAACTTGCGTAAAGCTGTTTGCAAATGATTGTGTCACGGCGATGACCGCGCCGCCCGTGCTGATAGGCCCAGCCGTACCGTTTGTGGCAGCGTTCCCAACGACGAAGGGTATGAACCCATTGCCATCGTGGGTGATGGTCACGACACCCGTTGCGCCGTTGTTTGTCGTGTCGATGCTTGTGCCGTTGATGTTTGTGCTAGTGATGCGAACGAGTGCGCCGTCGATGTCGATCGTGCCGCCTTGTCCGTTGAAAAGCGGGTCATCGGCCGAAGCCGCCACCCGTTGCAGCTCAATCTCACCACCCGCCGCAATCGAAATGTCACCCGCCACGTTGGAGATGCCGCCACCCGTTCCCGGAATCGACGACGCCAGCACGTAGCCAGCCGTGATGTTGTTGCCAGCGGTGAGCATAATTGTCCCGCCGTTGCCGCCGTCGCCGTTGATGGCGCTGGTTGATTGGGCCGATATGCCGCTGCTTGTTTGGTTAATCAAGCCGTTGGGCGCACTAATCGTGATATTACCGCCCGTTTGCGCCGCGCCTGCCGCACCCGTCACAACAGAATCGGTGTCAACCGTGCTGCCAATCGTGATGTCGCCGTTGTTTGAGGTTACTGAAACGCCGCCACCGTTGCCCGCCGTGCCGCCGCCAGTGACTTGTGCATAGGCACGCAGCGCGTTGGTGGTGATGTTGCCGTCAGCCACCAGCGTAATTTGCCCTGCATTGCCGCCGCTGCCTGCCGCGCCAAACGCATCGGCCGAAATGCCAGCCGTTGTGATCGTGCCGTTGCTAGCCGTGAGCGTCACGTCGCCAGCGCCGCTGACTGTGCCTGTGTCGAGCGTGCCGCCAGTGGTGTTGATGTTGCCGTTGCTGCTTGAGAATGCGATGTTGCGACCGAGGTTTTCAACATCGGCCGAATCAATCCCCAAATTCGCATTAATCTCAATATCACCCACCCCACCGCGCAGCATCGCCAAACCGCTCAGGTCAACCGAGCCGCCTGTCGCAGGCGATTGAATTTGCACGGGCGCGTTGGCAATCCATTCGGTGCCTGTTAACGTCACTTGACCAAAGCCGTTGGTGCGCCCCACCGTGATTTGTGTAAAGCCGTTGCCAAGGCTGTTTGTGTCAAAGACAAGGTTGAGATTGGCGGCATCGTCACTCGGTTCGATGGTGAATTGACCGCCGCCTTGAACGATTGAGAGTTGAGTTAGATCGACTGTATCGGCCGAAAATGTCACATTCCCTGTGCCGCTGCCCGATTGGTTGATTGTGCTGAATATACCGTTTGTAAAGATAAGCGCCGTGGCGGGTGCGGCTGCGCTTGCCGTCAGCGAAATATTGCCGCTGCCAACCGATTCGATGTCACTTAGCGCAACATAAATACCATTGCTATCTATCGTGCCGCCTGTCCCCGTCCCGTTGAGCGTGATGTCGCCGTTTTCTGTTTCAAGCTGCACATCAGTAAGGAGCATAATACCTGCATCAAGCGGGGTGGTTCCCGTTCCTGTTCCCACAATGGTGATCGTCCCCGTCCCATTCGTTTGCAACGCCGCATTGTTTGCGAGATTCACGCCCGTTGTGCCAACACCACGCAAGGTGATGTCGCCCCCTGCCGCATTGATTCCGCCGCCGTTTACCGTCACGCCGTCGAAGCTTGAGATGCTGCTGCTCTCGATTGCAGATCCCGTTGTGCGTAAATCGTTGATCGTGCCGCTGCCGCCTGAGAGGATAACTTCCCCACCGTTGGTGTTGATTTGGCCTGTTGTTGTGCTAATTCTAACCGCGCCGCCGTCAACATCATCCACATTTGAGCCAAGCACGACGTTAAGCGCATCGCCGCCCGCTAAGCCGTCCGTAATGATGCCGTCTAAATCGATGTCATTGGCCGCCCGTAATTCGAGCGTTCGGCCCGTGCCGATTCCGTTGTAGTCGAGAGTGACGCTTGCTGCCCAATCAATACTGCCAAGTGTGGCGATGCCACCTGCGCCGCTGCCTGTGTGCAGGGTCACGTCACCGCTGGCCAATGCCGTGATCAGGTTGTCAACGCCGATTTGTGCGTTGGTTTGGGTCGTCGGCCGAAATTCCTGCCCAACCTGAGCCATATTGACAAATGTAGCGCCTGAGACAACGGTGATGTCGCCCGTTACGGCACTTGTTTGCACTTCAAACGCACCTATGTCGCAGAGTGCGCCAATCGCGCGTGTTGCGCCACGAATGTCGGTGTCTGTAATGGATTGGCAAGCCGCGATGCCAGCGTCAATTGCCGAACTGCCCGTACCGAGCGCGTGGTTGAGGCGCGTGCCGCCGTTAAACGCGAGTGGTTGCAGCAAGGGGTCCGCGCCAAGCGTCAATGAGCAGCTTGCCGCTGGAAATTCGATGTTGTTGCCGTTGTCGGTGACGCTCAGGCCAGCGCAGTTTGCACCGTTGACAGGGTTGGCAACGATACTGTTTGATACGTTGATGTCGGCGACCAAATAATGTAGCTGTTGGGAGGCTGTTGCGTTTGTCCCTTCGTTAAAGGCAATCGTTGAAAAGTCGATGTTCAGCACCCCGCCCGGCACGTAAATGCCGCCCGTGTCAACTGACGTATTGCCAGAGACGACAGAATTGATGAGCGCCATACCGTTGTTGAAATTGCTCAGCTCCATTGCGCCACCGCCTGAGGTGGACGAGTTGCCTGTGAAGCTACTTGAATCGATGAGAAATGTGCCTGTGTGGTCTGCGTAAAGACCGCCACCCACGCCTGCGCCACTGTTGCCCAGCACGCTGCTTTCAAGCATAACTAAATCGCCAGACCCTGTGAGGTGAATGCCCGCGCCGTTGCCTGCGCTGACGCTGTTGTTTGAGAGGGTGCTGTTGTGGATCAGCAGGTCGGCATTGTTGGCGTAGATGCCGCCACCGTTGTTGGCAGCGTTGTTGTTGGTGATTTCGGCTGAATACAGCAACACACGCCCGCTTGTCGCCTGAATCCCAGCGCCTTTTTCAATCCCCTGCGTGATGCCATCGTTAAGCTGCAAGCCAACGAGGGTGGCCCGTGCGCCTGAAAGCACATCAACCATACGGTCCGCACCATCGCCTAAAAGCAAGGTATTGCTTGCGCCGGCACCAATAATTGTGACATCTGCCGTGATGTCGAGGTCGCCCGTGCCATTTAGATCGTCGCCATCGGCCGCGTTTGAAAAGATATATGACCCAGCAGGAACGTTGATTGTCTGATGATCGCTCAGCGCATTTGCCTCATCAACCGCCGCGCGGAGCGTGCAGATGCTGCCCATGTCGGCGCAAACGCCGTCGCCAGGGTTGGCGTCACCACCTTCGCCTTCATCCACAGCGACATCAAAAACGGTTATCTCTAGTTCAAATGCGCCAATGTCGATAATGCCACCCACGACGCGATCGAAGCTGCTGCCGCGTTGGTCATTTGCTGTAAACCCGCGATTGGGGTCGCCCGCGTTGGTTGCGGGGCTGTTGATACCCAGTACGTGCGTTTGGGTTGCCCCGCCGTTGTTGGTCAATGCGCCGATCAGCGGGTCGGTTGACAACCGATCATAGGGTTGATCGAAATTGCAAGAGGCATCCGTTGCGATGTTGTAATCATTTGATGCGATGATGCCTGATGCAAGAATGCAGGCTGTGCCAGATGACGAAAGAATCGTGTGGCCCAAGCGCGTGCTGCCAGACGTTGTGTTTATATGCACCAAATCATCACCACCGACAAACGTGCTGCTTGTAATCTGATTATCGCTGCTGCCCTGCGCGTAAACGGCGTTGCCATCTGTCGCCGTGTTGCCGCTGATGGTGCTGTTGTCGATTATGAAGTTGGCATTGACGGCAAAAATGCCGCCGCCGTTGGTGCTGCCGCTGTTGTTGCTGAGGGTCGTGGCGAAAATATTCGCAACGGCATTCCCAGTTAGATAGAGTCCTGCGCCGTCTGCGCCGGCGGTTATGTTGTTGGCGATAGTTGTGTCGCTTAGGTTAACGGTTGCGCCTGAGGCGTGGATGCCACCGCCGCCGCTGCCGCCGAGGTTGGTGGCGCTGTTGTTGCTGATTGAAGTTCGGCCGAAAAAGACCTCACTCCCTGCCCGCGCGTACACACCGCCGCCAAACGACGCCGAGCCGTTTGTAATCGTCAAATCACGGATGGAGGCATCGGCCGAGCCAAACAGATCAAACACGCGGTCAAGGCCACCACCGTTAATTTCCGTGCTGCCGACGCCTGCGCCCACAATTTGCAGCTCAGAATTAATATCGAGGTCGCCCTCCGCCATGTCCGTTGTGCTCCCCGTATCGTCGCCCGAACTAGCTATCGAAATCTGATAGGTTCCTGCGGCCAAATTAATGATGTCCGCACCGCTTCCCGCTGCACAACCATCAACCGCGACATCATCATTAGCCGCCATGATTGCTTCACGCAGCGTACAGTTGCCGTTGATGGTGTTGTCATCAGTGAACACGTCAACTGTAATTGAGGCAGCAAATAGGGTTGTGCTGCGAATGGATAGGGCGATGGATAGCAAGAGAAGGGCGAATGCAACAAGGGAAGATTTCCAATACGAACTTAGGAAGGGCGTCATCGCGCGAACTTTCATACTGATCTCCTGAGACATGGCTCCGCCCTAAGCCGCCGATAGGCAAGGGGGATAATCTGCTAGCTAGATAACAACAATCGGCTCTACATTCTGTCTGAAATGTAAGCCGTCAAATTTAATATTGTGATGGAATGGCCGATGCAAATTGTTCTAAATTTGAGTCGCAAAACAGGACTTAACAGCTCCAATAACGATAAATCACAAATGCTGTTGATTGAGCTTAGCAAACGCGAGTTACAACGCCCCTAACAGCGCAAAATACCTGATGAAACACGGTTTCTAGATGTTTAGTTGTTTTGCCTTGCGAACGTCTTGGCTTCCCACAGCTTTGAAATAGAAAGCAGCAAATTTAAAGTGGACAACTTTTCAATTTGATGAACCCTGCTGACATCTCAACTGTTTAGTATAGGTATCGCCATCTGGTTTGTCTATCGATGCTGACCGAGGGCGATACTTTTTCACGATGTCGTGATATGTGTTGTGAAGAACACGCTGCAATTAAAGCATAGAGACGTCACGGGAACGTCACGAGGGCGTTTGGCGCGGTTTAGGTTGTGTGACGGGGCGGTAACGGTTATTCGCTATACTTCACGTGAATTGCGCGATGATGCGCCTTTTCGTGAGATTAGTTGAAAGATTGAGCGGGAATTCTATTAGAGTGAGTATGACGTACACTTGATAGGAGATTTCGGCCGAACTTTAGCCCCAACAAAGTCGCTGTCAAAATCAGCCCATCCCAAACAAGCAACTTGTGGAGCCAAGTTCTATATCTACGCAGCATCTATACACTCCAGCAGTCATTCCTAAAGAGAAGGTAACGTTAGCGGTATCTGTTTTTTGTACCTCCTTGCAACCCAGCCCTTCCACACTACATCCTCGCAACACTGTTGGCCTGTCTGCACCATCTAACTATGACACGGCTTAGAACAAAACTAGGAATCGAATCGGCCGAAATGCGCCCTTTCATACTGATGACACTCTTGTCATTTCTCATCGGCGCAGGCAATGTATTCATTGATGCGGCCTCCAGCGCCATGTTTCTGGCCGAATATGGCGCGGAACAACTCCCTTGGGTTTATGTTGTCGCATCGGCGGTGATGATCGCGTCAGGGTACGGTTATGCACAATTAGAGTGCTATGTGCGCCTCTCTCGTTTAATGAGCGGAACGATGCTGCTGCTGTTCCTCACAACGGCAACCATCAAACTTGGCCTAGACCTCACTGGAAATCGTCAATTTATATTTGCCGCGCTTGTCTGGTATCGCTTGCTCTTTATCTTTAGCGATCTGGTATTTTGGGCTGTGGCCGGGGTGCTGTTTTCGCTCCAGCAAGGGAAACGGCTGTTTGGACTGGTCAGTACAGGCAATGTCTTAGCCCGAATTTTGAGCTACCTTGTCATCCCTTTGATTGTGGGAAGCATTGGCAGCTCAAACCTTTTGTACTTATCGGCGCTGCTGCTGGCTAGTGCATGGCTGCTTGTTTGGGCGATTATGCGGGGGGTGACGCCGATTTCGGCCGAAACACAAAAAAGCACAACGACACCCCACCCCACAGGCGTCAAAGCACAACGACCACAACGCTATATCTACTATGTTTACACCTTATTTTGCATTGGATCGATTAGCTACTATCTAGTTGGCTTCAACTTTTACGCACAAGCGGGGATTCAGTTTAACGACGCCGATACATTGGCGGGGTTCTTTGGCCTGTTCTCTGGTGCGGTCAATATTTGTGTGCTGCTTGCCAATACCTTTGCAACAAGCCGCGTATTGCGTCGGTTTGGGCTGATTCGAGCCATGTTCAGTCGCCCTGTGCTGCTGTTTGGGTTGGCAACGGCCGCGCTTATTTTGCTCATCGCATACCCTACAGCCACCACAAGCCTGTTCGTCCTAACTTTGGTCACGCGCTTTCTCGATCTGTTTCTCTACTATGGCCTTTATCGGCCGAGCATCACGCTACTCTACCAACCGCTCCCACAATCGTTGCGGGTTGCCGTTCAGTCAATCACCGAAGGCGTTGCGGGATCTATCAGTTTAGGCGTTGCGGGCATCCTGCTCATTGTCATTGGGCCAGAAAACCTGTTGTTCAACTCGATCTCGCTGGTGGTTGTCATCGGGCTTTGGATAGCGGTCATGATTGGCATCCGTAACGAGTATGCGACCGTTTTAAAACAGGCACTTTACACGCGCCTGTTGAACAAGCGTGAGCTTGATCTAGAGGAGGCCGAAACGCTATCGGTTATTCGCGCCAAACTAATCAGCCATCATCCAAGCGATGTTATTTATGCGATTGAACTGCTGGAACGTGTCGGGCCACCTGATTTAGTTGAAGCGGTGATAGGGTCGTTGACGCACGAAAACCCGCTTGTGCGGATCGAGGCGGCGCGACGGGCAGCACGGTTGCAGATTGGCGAAGCACTACCGCGCTTAAAACGCAGCAGCAAACAAGATAAGCATGCACGGGCAAAAATCGAAGCGATTATGGCGTGGAGCGCCTTGGCAGAGGATGCAGACATTAGGGATGCAGACATTAGCCATATTTTCCAAACCTTGGACGCGACCTCCCCTGCGCAATACGAGGCGGTATTAACGGGGCTGCTGCGTGGGAACAGTGCGGGAGGGCAGCGTCAGGCGCGTGCTTCATTGCGGAAATTGTTGGGCGGCAGTTCGGCCGAACGCATCCAAGCATGCAACATTATCCGCGATGCACGCCGACCTGAGTTGCACAGTTGGCTTGTGGCCCCTCTCAATGACCAAAACCGCACTGTTCGCCACGCCGCGATTCATGCGGCGGGTGCTACGGTGGCCCCTCAACTGTGGGAGCATTTGCTGACTAAACTTGATGACAAATTCCTTCAAAAAGATGCGATTCAAGCGCTTGCAGAAAGCGGCAGGGACGTGTTGCCATTGGTTATCAGTGAGTTTAAGCTCGCTACGACACTTGGAAAGCAGGCGGTTCTTATCAGAATCGCTACACGAATAAATCATCCTGATAGTCTTGTTTGGTTAAGCCAGTTTATTCGACACAACAACGTCACTATGCGCAATATTGCGTTGCGCGGTCTGTATCGCAATCGTTATACGGCGTCTGGTGAGATGATTCCGCTGGTGGAGGCGCAAGTTTCGGCCGAAATTGAACACGCCGCACACATCCTCGCCGCAATGGCGCAGCTTGACGAACGCGAAGAGTTTGACGTGCTGTTTGCCGCCCTCGAAGGCGTTCTGGCCGCAACGCGGCAGCAAATCTTCCGCCTGCTCAGCTTCATGTACGATCGTAGTCTGCTCAAACGCATCGAAGAAAACCTGCGTCTTGATGCGGCCGACCGCCGCGCCTATGCGGTTGAACTGCTCGATATTGCGCTCCCCAATCGGGTCAAACAGCCGCTTTTGCCGCTTATTGAATCGGCCGATGTGTCCTCCCGCCTTACGCGTTTGCAGGCTCAATATACCCTGCCCCAGCGTACTCAAATGGAATGGCTATGCACCATCATTCTAGGCGAACCCGCAGGCGATCGGCCGTTTTCAGCTTGGGTTCGCGCCACCGCAATTTATGCTGTGGGCAAGCTTCAACTCAACAAGCTGATCCCCATGATCCAGACCGCCTCTAATTTGACCGATCCCCTTGTCACACAAACGGCCGAATGGGTGCTACACACCGAATTCAAAATCCCTTCAATCAGGACAGTTTTTATGATGCCAACCATCGAAAAAGTCATTATTCTGCGCAGCGTTTCGCTGTTTGCCTCAATCCCAGAGTCGATCCTAGTGCGTGTTGCCGACCTGCTCAACGAAACGGTTTTTGATGAGGGTCATACACTGTTTGCCAAGGGCGATTATGGGGACAAAATGTACATCATCGTCACGGGCAAAGTGCGCGTGCATGTGGGGGATGAAACGCTTAACTTTCTGGGCGACCGTGATGTGTTTGGTGAAATGGCGTTGCTTGACCCAGAGCCACGGGTTGCATCTGTCACAACGGTTGAACCCAGCATGTTCCTCTCGCTTGACCAAGAGCCTCTATTTGAGCTGATGGAAGACCATCCAGCCGTTGCGCGTGGCCTCGTCAGCGTCCTCTCCAGCCATCTGCGCGATCGTGTCTCAGATCTACGCACCGCCCGCAACCGCATCGCTGAACTTGAAACAATGCCTACCTCGATACAGCACAAATAAATTCAGCAAACCATTGTCCACAAGACTTCGCCTCCGCAGATTAAGAAAAAATTTGCTTTTCTGATATATTTGGAGCAGGTACGAATAGCCAGCTAGGGATCTCTGGTCAATGAGATATGTACTCAGCAGTAGAGGTTGAGTACTTGCCAGCCAGTGACTTTTACCACGCTGCGCACATGTGGACTCAACCTGTCGGTGCAATTTTCTCACCTGACTACCTGAGTAACGACCACAAGAGAAGCATTCACGAGAAGCTACGGAGAAGAAGCACTTGAACAACGCAACAACCTATGCGGAAGCATACGCACAATGGCAAGCCAACCCAACTGGGTTTTGGGAGCAGTTGGCCGAAGATATTCACTGGTATAAACGTTGGGACACGGCGCTCGACAAAAGTGAAGCCCCGATCTATCGCTGGTTTGCGGGTGGTGAGACAAATACTTGCTACAACGCCCTCGATCGCCACGTTGAAAATGGTCGCGCCGACCAGCTTGCCCTCATCTACGACAGCCCCATCACCCATAGCCAGCGCAAGTTCACCTATCGTGAACTGCGCGATGAGGTAGCTAAATTGGCGGGCGTCATCCGCAGTATGGGGGTCGAAAAAGGGGATCGCGTCATCATTTATATGCCGATGGTTCCTGAGGCGGCAATGGCGATGCTGGCCTGTGCGCGAATCGGTGCAATTCACTCGGTTGTGTTTGGCGGTTTTGCGGCCAATGAACTAGCAACACGCATTGATGATGCCCAACCAAAATTGATTATGTCCGCCTCCTGCGGCATCGAACCGTCGCGGATTGTTGCGTACAAACCTTTGCTGGATGAATCGATCCGATTGGCTGCGCATCAAGTGGACAAAACGCTGATTTTGCAACGTTCGCAGCATCCTTGCGATCGGCTTGACGGGCGTGATTTTGATTGGGATGAGATGATGGCTTCGGCCGAATCAACCCCCTGCGTCCCCGTTCTCGCCACCGACCCCTGCTACATTCTTTACACCAGCGGCACAACAGGCCAACCAAAAGGCGTTGTGCGCGACACAGGCGGTCACATGGTGGCGCTCAAATGGTCAATGAAGTCGGTCTATGACGTTGATCCAGGGGATGTTTACTGGGCCGCTTCTGACGTTGGTTGGGTTGTCGGCCACAGCTATATTGTTTACGCACCACTTCTCCACGGCTGCACCAGCATCATGTATGAAGGCAAACCAGTCGGCACGCCCGACGCAGGTGCGTTTTGGCGCGTCATCGAGGAGCATGGCGTCAATGTCATGTTTACCGCCCCGACCGCTTTCCGCGCCATCAAACGTCAAGATCCACAGGGCAAGCTAGTCAGCAACTACGATCTGAGCAAATTCCGTGCGCTCTATCTCGCGGGCGAACGTTGCGACTCCGACACGCTGCATTGGGCCGAAGACAAGCTCGGCGTACCTGTTATTGACCACTGGTGGCAAACAGAAACGGGCTGGTCAATTTGTGCCAACCCGATGGGGATTGAACTACTGCCAGTAAAACCTGGCTCCGCTGGCGTGCCAATGCCAGGTTATGACGTGCAAATTCTTGACCCAGACAGCAACGAAATGGCGGCCAATGAAATTGGGGCGGTTGTTGTCAAACTACCCCTACCCCCTAGCTCGCTTCCCACGCTTTGGCAACGAGATGATCTATACAAAGCAAAATATTTAGAACATCACGTTGGATATTACTCAACGGCCGATGCAGGGTTCAAAGATGAAGATGGCTACCTGCACATCATGGCGCGAACAGATGACATCATCAACGTGGCGGGGCATCGGCTCTCAACTGGCGGCATGGAAGAGGTGCTGGCGGGGCATCCAGACGTCGCGGAATGTGCTGTTTTGGGTGTTAAAGATGAGCTAAAGGGCGAGATTCCAATCGGGCTGCTTGTGCTCAATGCAGGTGTTGAGCGTGACCATGCTGACATCGTGAAGGAAGTAATCCAGCGCGTGCGTAATCAGATCGGCCCAGTTGCCGCTTTCAAAAAGGCGGTCGTGGTCAAACGCCTGCCAAAAACACGCTCTGGGAAAATTCTGCGCGGCACAATCAAACGCATTGCGGACAAAACACCATGGAAAATGCCAGCCACCATTGACGATCCCGTTATTTTGGACGAGATGGCTGAGGCAGTTGCTCAATTGGGGTACGGTCAGTAACAACGCGACACGACGCGATTAAAATATAGGTGTGTTTCAAATGGGTTGGCGACAATAGCGTAGACTGAGCTTGTCGAAGTCGCAGCGGCGGGTCGCTCAGCTTCGACAGACTCAGGTTTCGACTGGCTCAGGTTTTAACAAGCTCAGCTTCGACAGGCTCAGCCGCCGCTCTTTACTCAGATGGAACGCACTCTTAAAATATTTTGGATTAGGAACGAGTAAAAGCAATTGATAACGGATAACGCATAATTGATAATGACCAATGTCGTTGCCACC
>JBMZDF010000033.1:0-22334 GCA_049614105.1 Promineifilaceae bacterium (SeqCode) | reverse complement strand
TACGCATGTTATCCTTTAAAATAATTTAGGATAGATAAGTGCGCCACAAAAAGTGCTTAAAAGTAAAGTTGCAAGTGGCGCTTTGCAAAAACGGCTTATTAGTCTGACAAGTGGCTAATTGTTCAACCATTTTTGCAGTCAAAGGCTTTTGATGGCCTACTTATGTCTTATGTCTGTTGGGTGCTTCTGTCTTGTATTTCGTCTCTTCGCGTGTTGGTCAGGTACGCTTCTGAAACATCCTGATCAATTGAAACACACGCATTTATTATGGTGTTAATGTCTTAAATTTAGTACAGCACAACACAAAGGTTCGATATGTTCCAAGCTAACATGCTGTATTCAGGAACATCGTAAGTCCCAATTGACGCGGGGACTTACGCCTCATCGCAAGAGACAATTAATGAACGATTGATAGATATGGCAATCTCATGGCTTAGTTTAGTATTAATCAGTGCGGCAATTGTGTCGGGACTCTCCGCCGTCTCCGCAGCTGGTCGCAATTATATTCCGGGCAACAAAAGCTATGTGGCTTTTATGGTTGGCGTTGTGGTATGGCTGAGCGGTTACACGCTTGAAATTGCCAGCTTGTCGTTTGAGAACAAGTTATTCTGGGCAAAGTTCCAATATTTAGGTATCCCATTTATTACGCCCGTGTTTGTTCTTTTTTTGGCACAGTATGTGAGCAGTCGCTGGCTGCGTTACCGTTGGCTAGTCGCGCTCATGTTTATTGTGCCCATGAGCACAGCCACCTTTATTTGGGTGCAGACAGACCTGATTTGGGCAAAAATCTCCGAGCCGATCGAAGCTGGCGGCATTTCAGTTTTGAGATTTGAGTATGGCCCTTGGTTTTATCTAAACGTTCTTTACTCTTATTTATTTTTATTAATTGGATTAGGTGTTCTGGCCAATATTGCGATACGCTCGCCACGTTTGGTTCCTTGGCAAAGTCGTTTGCTGGTTATTGGGGTCGCCGTGCCGTTTCTGACAAATATCGGCTACGTTTCTGGGCTAATTCCTTTGTCTGGACTGGATCTGACACCGCTCTCGTTAGCTACGTTGGGGTTGGCGGCGGCGATTACGTTATTTGAGGTTCGTTTGTTGGATATTATGCCAGCGGTTTATCGGGCTGCGTTAGAAAGTGTGCCTGAAGGCGTGGTTATGTTAGACAAGAACGGGCGCTTCAAGACCTTGAATCCTGAGGCAGAGCGTTATTTCGGCCGAACAACCGCAAGTTTATTCGACCGAAAACAAGAAAGCGTCTTCCCCCAAGAATGGTGTCAACAGCTTGACGCCGCCGAACTCACCGAAAAAGTCAACATCGACCTAGAACAGGCTGGCGACGACGACCTGTCCACCTATGTCGATCTGCGGGCCGTGCCTGTCTACGATCGGCGCAATCGTTATGTCGGCCGAATGGTGCTATTTCGCGACATCACCGTGCGTAAACGTGCCTTGCAAGCGCTGACGCAGCGTGAGGCAGAACTGGCGCGGCGTGTTGCTGAACGCACGGCCGAACTGGAAGCAACCAACACGGAATTAGTGCGCGTGGCCCGTCTAAAAGATGAATTCCTTGCCAGCATGAGCCATGAACTGCGCACGCCGCTAAATGCCGTTATTGGCACGGCCGAAGCGATGAGCGAGCAGGTGTATGGCTCGATCACGCCAGCACAGCAAAAATCACTGACCCGCATTGAGGACAGCGCCTATCATCTGCTTGAACTGATTAACGATGTATTGGATGTGTCGAAAGTAGCGGCTGGTGCGTTAGATTTAGATCTTCAGCCTACTTCTGTTCTCGATCTTTGCAACGCCAGCTTAAACCTTGTACGAACCATCGCCACTAAAAAGCAGCTTGACTGTACAACCGATTATCAGTTTGAGAAGGGAATTATCCATGTCGATGAGCGCCGACTACGACAAATTTTGACCAACCTGTTAGCCAACGCCGTCAAGTTTACAAAAATCGGCGGTGCATTTGGGCTTAAAGTGGTTGATGATCCCGTGCTGGGTCACACGCGCTTTGTGGTTTGGGACACAGGCATCGGGATTGCTGAAGAAGATCACGCCCGCCTGTTTAAGCCGTTTGTCCAACTTGATGCCTCGCTCGCTCGACGCCATGAAGGCACTGGATTAGGGCTTGCACTTTCGCGGCAGCTTGCTGAGTTGCACGGGGGCGACATTGAATTGGTTAGCCGATTAGGGGTTGGCAGTCGCTTCACCGTCACGATTCCTTGGTCGCAGCGCGACAAAGATATGATGCCCCGTCGCTTGACGGAAGTGTTGTCGTGATTTTTGTTGGAGGTAATGAGCCATGAACGGTGGGAATGAACGGTGAACGTAGAATTGTGAATTGGTTAGGGTGTTTCATTTGAGTAAAGAGCGGTGGCTGAGCTTGTCGAAGCCTGAGCGACACGCCGCTGCGACTTCGACAAGCTCAGTCTACATTATTGTCACCAGCCCATTTGAAACACACCCGTTAATTATTCTCCGTTGGTTTCTACCTATTTTGGAGACAGTATTGGATACAAAAGCATTTCCCTACATTATCGCGCTGGGCCTCGCGTGGGGGCTTAATTTAGTCGCCTCTCGCTTTGGGATCGGCCAGTTTGACCCCTTTATTTGGATCGCGCTGCGTTTGATTATTGCTGTGGCTGCGTTTACGCTTTTCTACGCCGTTTCACCAACGCGCAGCTGGTCACGTGACCCGATCGTTTGGCGAGACGCTGGTCTTGTTGGTGTTTTTGCAACGGCGATCCCGCTGTTTGGATTTGTGCTTGCGCTGCAATATCAGTCGGCGGGACTGACCGCGCTGTTTGTGACAACCTCCCCTGCGATCACGATCACGGTGGCGCATTTTGGCCTAGAAGAAGCCAAACTGAATCGGATGACAATCATCGGGATCTTGGTTGCGTTAAGCGGTGCGCTGTTGATTATTGCGCGGGGTGAAACGGGGTTGCCAGACGTTTCGGCCGCCAATCCGCTTGGCCCGCTGCTCATTTTTGGGGCATTGTTTTCCGAGGCGCTTGTGGCTGTCTTTATCAGACGGCGTATGCAAAGTTACGATGCGTTTGACGTGACAAGCATTCGCCTTTTATCGGCGATGTTGGTTGCTGTCCCGCTGGCGCTCTACCTGCGCCCCGTCGATTTCTCAAGGGTGAATTTAACAGGGTGGGGGGCGCTGCTGTTTGCCGCAATTATCAGCACCTTTATCGCGCAACTGCTGTCTTTTTACATCACGCGCACGTTTGGCACAACGGCCTTTGCGGTTGTCGGTTATGTCGTGCCGATTGTGGCGATTGTGGGCGGTGTTGTCATGCTTGGCGAAACGATCACGTTTGGTATGGTAGGCGGCATGGCGTTGATTGTGGTCGGGATTTTGATTGTCAACAAGCGGTGAGGGAACTTAAAGAACAAGGGAACGCCTTCTTGTTGACCAAAAGTGCCTGAAACGTGTAGTAAATCGCAAATATGACCGAGGTGTGTATAATTTATGTATGTCAGACAGCGGCATCCCCTTTTTAGAGATTGGCAGCAGCGCCTCGTTTCACATTCGGCCGATTTTGCGCCATGTTGATCCGATCGCAATCGACGAGCCACCCCACCGTCATAATTTTCAAGAATTGATTTGGATCAAGTCGGGCAGCGGCACGCATAAGCTAGACGAGCAGACGCTCAATATCAAGCCGCTGACCTTTTACCTGATTGCGAAGGGGCAGGTGCATTACTTTACGCAAGGGATTGATCTGGACGGGTACGTGATCCGCTTTACAGATGATTTTTTGCTAGACGAGACGGGTGTCGGCGACTGGGATTATCGGCTGACGTTGTTTAATCACTTTGCGGTTCATCATTCGCTGACGATTGCTTTGGATGAGTTGCGCTTGTTTGAAGGCTTGATTTTGCGCATGGAACGGGAGCAGGAGGGGGAAGGTTTCGGCCGAATTACCCTCCTACGCCATTTGCTTAGTATCTTGCTGATTCAGCTAGAGCGTACCCGTCGCAAATCGGCCGATGATCAGCTTCCTCTCTCCGCCAACGCCACCATCTACCAAGCGTTTCTAACCGACCTAGAGCGTGATTTCAAGCGCGATCACCATGTTCAGCATTACGCCGATCTGCAATTTATCACGCCACGCCAACTGTCAGGAATCGTGCGGCGTTTCTCTGGAAAAACCGCCAAGCAGCAAATTCAAGAGCGCCTGATGCTCGAAGCGCGTCGCCTCCTGCAACACACCAATGCGTCAGTCAAAGAGGTGGCGTTTTCCCTTGGCTTCCAAGATCCGAGCTACTTTAGCAAGGTCTTTAAAAACGCAACGGGCGTTTCCCCACACGCATACAAAGCGACGCTGTAGGTCATCGTTGCCTTGCAAACAATAAATCGCGTGTTGATTGAAACGCTTATCCTGATGATGTGTTGGCAACGTTCCCCTCAATATTTCCCCATCTGATCTATGACATCCTAAATCTGTGGCGCTTTTTGCGTCAAAAACTACTAGAAGCAGGCGTTAATCTGCGCTGTGGGATTTTTGGGCAGACTGATAAACTTGGTACAGTTGACCCGTTTACACTATTTTGCACATGAGGCCCCATGAATTTTCCACTTCCACCGCTTCCACGCTCCAAAACCCGTAACGAACCTGAAGATGTGCGCCGTGACTATGGCGTTGACATTGTCTATCGCATGGCGAACAATGAAAGCATCCTTGGCCCATCGCCTGCTGTTGTGGCTGCGATTGCTGAAGAAGCTACAAAGTTGGGAGATTATCCCCCTTTTGGCGACGAAACGGTGCGCCATGCGCTGGCTGAGGTGTGGGGGCGTGGGCTGACTCCCGAACATTTTTATACAAGCTGTAGCGGATTTGAAGCGCTTGAACTGGCGACGCGAGCTTTTCTCAAGGCAGACGACGAGGTTATCATTTGCAACCCGACTTTTATGGCTGCCTATGGCAAAGTGACCACGGTTCAACATGCCAAACTGGTTGATGTGCCGCTGCTGCTGCCCGATTTTGCGGTTGATGTGGACGGGATTTTGGCGGCGATTAATGAGCGTACCAAAATTTTAGTGTTGTGTAACCCAAATAATCCAACTGGCACGGTGATGCCTGCGGCGACCATGCAACGTCTGATGGACGCATTGCCCGACCATGTTTTGGTGATTTCGGACGAAGTATATTTCCACTTTGTGCAAGATGCGGCGTTTCCTGATTCGGTGCAATATGTGTTAGAAGATCGGCCGATTATTCTCGTTCACAGCTTTTCCAAAGCTTACGGGATGGCAGGCTTACGGATGGGGTACGCCATTGCGCCGCCGCGTATCGCCAATTATATTGCGGGCTTGCATCGGGGCTTCCATCAAAATCGGCTGGCGCAAGTGGCGGCGGTTGCTGCGATTGGCGATCAGGCGCACCTGCGGGCAAATGTGCAGACGGCGTTGGATGGCAAAGCGTATTTGATGGCTGAATTTGATCGGCTTGACCTCGCTTATATTCCCAGCGCGACCAATTTCTTGATTCTGCAACTGCCATCGCATCTAAAAGACAGTGACGTGGTGCAATCTTTGTTAGAGCAGGGAATTATGGTGCGTTCGCCCAAGGGACACGGTTTGGAAAATGTGATCCGCGTCTCGGTCGGTTCGGCCGAAGCAAACCAAGCTTTTGTCGCCGCAATGGAGCAACTGCTGTCGTAGGAGCCAAGTTGCCATGATTGTTATTCCCCAAGACACGCCGCTGCACCAGCTTTTTTCTGAGCTTGTGACCACAAAACGCATTTTATTGGTGGCCGGTCTGCCAGGCGTTGGCAAAAGCCTGTTTGTGCAGCAGTTGGCGCTGATGGCGCATTCGGCGGGGCGCAACGTGCATTTGCTCCAGTGGGATGTCTCCCGCATGGCGTTTGAAACCCCCTCGGTGATTGCCAAATATCCTGAGATTGATGGCGCAACTCACGCCGCGATCCGTAAGGCGGTTGGGCTGTGGTCGCGAGCGGGGATCGAAATTTGGCATGCGGCTTTTCCATCGGCCGACCATATTTTGATTGGCGAAGTCCCTTTGGTTGGCAATCGGCTGATTGAACTGGTGCAGCAGAAATGTGATTCGGCCGAATCGATCCTTTCCAACCAAAGCACCCACCTTATCCTGCCCATTCCCTCGCGCCGTATCCGTGCCATCATCGAAGCGGCCCGTGCCAAAAGCATTGCCAACCCGCAACACATCAAAGAGCGCAAGGACGCACCGCCCAACGTGTTGCAGCAAAATTGGGAAGACACGCATGCGCTTTATCAGTTGCTCAACCCTGATAGGCAATCGGCCGAACGGGATGCGGACGGGAAATTGATTTATGATCCAGAGGTGTATCAAGCGGTGTTTGAATATTTGCTGCAACATCGGCATGCGACCACGATTGAAATCGATCGACGGATGCCGCCCAGCGGGTCGGTGTACGATTTAGAGGTGGTGATGAGTGAATTGCACGCCACTTCGGCCGAAGCCGAGCGGTTCATTGAGCAAATCGAAACGACCTACACACCTGAACAATTGCAAAAAGCTGTTGCCAAATGGCACGAAATCTAAAATAGTCGCTAGTGATGGGCTGGCACGCGCTTGGCTTTGATTCCTATCTAGTGGTGTAATCGAGCATAAGTGATGAACTGACGCCACAATCGCACCCTGCCGGAATGGCCTTGACTGTTCAGGGTATCAAAATCGTGAAGCCGTTTCTGAGTCCGCCACGCCGCGTCAGCCAATCTACTAGCTTTTCCTAAATGGAGTTTTTATGAAAATCGCACGTTTCGCCTACAACGGACAAGTACATGAAGGCGTTTATAAAGAAGGTCAACTGTGGGTTGGCACTGTTGCTTACAACCCAGATGATGTGATGTGGTTGCCGCCCGTTGATCCGCGTGGCTGCACCGCGATTGGGGTTGCGCTGGGTTATGCCGATCACGCGGCGGAGTTAGGGCTTGAACTGCCGAGCTATCCGATTGTTTTTCACAAGATGCCGCACACGTTGATTGGGAATAAGTCGAAGGTGGTTCGGCCGAATGTCGAATACATGCACTATGAAGGTGAACTGGTTGTCATCATGGGGCGCAACGCACGCAACGTCAGCGCGGCCGATGCGCTGGACTATGTGGGCGGCTACACGATTGGAAACGAATATACGGTTCGCGATTTTGTCACCAATTACTATCGTCCGCCCGTCAAGGCGAAGGGTCACGACACCTTTGGCCCGCTCGGCCCCGTGATGGTGACGCCTGATGAACTCGACCCAACCAACGTGAATATTCGCACCTATGTGAACGGCGAACAGCGTCAGGATGGCAACACGGGCAATTTGCGCCACAGCGTCGCTGAACTGATCGAATTCCTGAGCGACTTTATGACGCTCAATCGTGGTGACATGATCTTTACGGGGACGCCAAAAGGGATTTCACACGTCTATGCAGGCGACGAGGTTCGCGTTGAGATCGACGAAATCGGTGTTTTGGAGAATACTGTTGTGGCGTCACTCTAATGACAAGATCGGTTGTACAAACAAATAAGGAACATTTATCATGAGTGAAACAATTAAAGTCGTTGGTTTAGTAGGCAGCCTGCGTTCAGGCTCGTTGAATCGTGCGTTGGTGGAAGCTGCTGCTGAGGTTGCACCAGACGGGATGGAAATCTCTATTTTCCCACTCAACGAGATTCCCCCTTACAATTTCGATGTTGAAAAAAATGACGGATTTCCAGAGGCTGTTGTTGCGCTGCGGGATGCTGTTCAATCGGCCGATGCGCTCATCTTGTCAACGCCCGAATATAACGGCTCGATGTCTGGCGTGCTTAAAAATGCGATCGATTGGGCATCACGCGGCGGATTGCTTGGCAAGAAACCTGTTGTAACAATGGCTGGTTCACCAGGTGCGCTAGGTGCGACAAAAGCACAAGAGCATCTACGTCAAGTTTGTATGCACTTGGGCATGTATGTGCTGCCGCGTCCGACCGTCGCCGTCCCACATTTTGGCAAAAAGATCGAAAACGGCGTGCTGACAGATGAGCCAACGCGCGGGTTTATCGAGCAGCAAATGACAGTTTTCAAAGATTGGATTGAGCGTTTAAGCTGAACCAACACGACTTAAACTTATTCAAACGCCTCGCATCATCATGCGAGGCGTTTCTGTTTTTGAGCCACACCATTAGGGTGGAGATGTAGCTGCGCTGTCAGTCTCTAGCCCAAAAAATGGAAAATAGTATCTGTATGTCGAAACAGAAACGGCATTTGCAGTCTGAGAAATAGGGATGTCAAACGGACTAGCTAAGGCTGACCAATCGGTTGTGATGATAATGGCCGGCGTGATAGTCAGGGTGCGTGTAAATGTGAATGAGGCCCCAGGTGCGACCGTTTGAGAAAGGGTGTACACGTTTCCCAATGAGTCAGTAATCGTTTGCGAGGTCAGCGTTACATAAAGGCTGTTTTGAACCGTTGTGCATAGCATAACGGTTGATGGGGAGGACATGGTGACAAACGATTCTGTCGCACAGTCTGATTCGCCAACCTTTACGCTGACGTCAACTGAGAAAATAGATAGCGCGTGCGAGATGGCGCGTTGGGCATCGATTCGACCATAGCCAAAGACGGCGTTGGGGATTTGACTGCCTGCATAGCTGCCGCAAGTTTGTGCGGAGGTGAGCTGTTCGGCCGAATTGCGGATAATATCCTCAACCAAATCGACCCGTCCTGCCAGCCTTGGTTCGGCCGAAAGAATCAAAGCAACCAACCCCACCACGTGTGGTGACGCCATACTTGTGCCGTTTAACGAATGATACCCACCCCCATTTGTTGTAGAACGGATACCCTGACCGGGAGCAGAAATGTCTGGTTTGAGTCGATTGCTGCCGTCCACCGTAACTGGCCCACGACTGCTAAAACTGGAAATCCCATCAATATTGGTTGTCGAACCAACTGAGAATACTTCGTCATAGATCGAAGCGAGGTCTCTGACCGTGTAACAGCCAGTGCCATAGTTCCCTGCTGAATTAACGTTGATAATTCCCGCTGCGCGAACGCTTTGCACAACGCCCTGAAGCATCGTTGGTGTGGTACAGCCTTCGGATGGTGGGCAACCCCATGAGTTGTTGATGACGTGAGGGGCTTTGCTTGGGTCAGGATTGTTGCCGCCAACATCTGTTGGCGCGATAAACCATTGATAACATTCAGCGTAGGTGGTTGGGGTTCCCCATCCGACATTCATGTTGCGACAGCCGATCCACTTTGCGCCAGGTGCGACACCAACCGCATTGGTTGCGCCTGCTGGCCAGCTTGCACTGGTTGGCGCAAGGTCATTGCCGACCATTGTGCCGGCTGTATGGGTTCCGTGTCCGTGATCGTCGCAGGGTTCGGCCGAATCTGAGCCACAAACGCCGCCGCCGCTGTGGATCGCATCGTGCCAACTGTAGCTGTGATCGGCGGTTGTTCCGTCCCAACCTCGGTAGGCAGTTTTGAGCGAGGGGTGATCCCAATCGTAGCCCGTGTCCTGCCCCGCCACAATGATGCCTTGCCCCGTATAGCCCATGTCCCAAACGGCGGGCGCGTTGATTTTGTTAAGCCCCCACTCGATTGCGTTGGCTGTCCGTTCAGACGTTTTGTCATCTGGCGTGGGCAAGTTTGTATAGAATGCTTGATTGTTCGCGATGCGACCCACATCTGGACGGCGGGCCATGCGCTCGATGGTGGATAAATCCCCATTTGTCAGCAGCATATTTGTCACCCAAAACGATTGGGTGTCAGCGCCATCTTGCCCAAGCTGTGCAATCAGTGCAGGTTGGGTTGCGTCGGCAACTGCGGTGAGCGCTTCGTAGACGGCGCGTCCTTTCTGGTCTTTGGTCCAGTGGTCGGGGATGTGGCTGAGATCGGCCTGTTCATTGAGGATAATTAGGAATTCGGCCGATTCAACACTACGCATTGCCAAAAGGCTTGGGTCAACCTTGCTTTGCCAATCGATGGCGGCAATCGGCCGAACAAACCAAGCGGTGCTAATCAGAATCAACAGTAATAAAGAAAAAGGGATAAATAATCGGTATGATCGGTTCATGGTGGATTATATTTGGCAGAAACTAATTTGAGTGTAGGCGAGCAGGCGATCTTTATAAGTAAACTAAAGCGCACATTTTCTCTTTACTCACAAACTGTATGGGAACTGTAAGAAGTATTTTTAGGTAGGCGCTGAGGTTTAGACTACTCCTCTCCTTTTGAAAATCTGCCCCCAGATTTCCTAATAAGGTCATCGCCATGAGTAGCGAATGATTGTACCGAGAATGTAGTAAGCGGCAAGCACCGAGCCGCGCAGGGTTCCGCTCACTTTCGACTCGCCTGCTTGACGTTTGTGCCAGCTAACAGGTACTTCGAGAATCCGTTTTTTATGAATTGCCGTTTTGACCATCATTTCGGTCGGCCAGCCAAAGGTCATCTCCTGCATGTTGAGATCGCGCAGCAGATCGGCGCGGATGGCGCGAAAGGGGCCAAGGTCTGTTGTCTCGACATGATAGAGGCGGTTCATTAAGTTAGCAGAGAGCCAGTTGCCAAAACGTTGATGGGGAGGCATTGCGCCTTGTTCGATGTGGCCGAGGGTGCGAGAGCCGAGCACAAGATCGGCCGAATTGTCGGCCAATGGATCGATCAGGCGATTTAGCTCATTTGGCAATGAACTGCCGTCTCCATCCATATAAATAAGAACGGTTGCGCCCGATTCGATGGCGGCTGCGCTTCCCGCTGCGCAGGCAAACCCATAGCCGCGCCTTGGCTCGCTGATCACCATTGCTCCCGCATCTGCGGCGACGATTGCCGTATCGTCCGTTGATCCATTGTCCACCACGATTACTTGGGCGATGGTGGGATTGTCGAGCGCATCGCGTACAAGCTGCCCAATATTTTCGCTTTCATTTAGGGCGGGGATGATGATGCTGATGTTCATGAAAGAGGGTGCGTTTTTGGTAATTTCAATTAAGGGTGATCTGATCCAGACGCCTCAGCGAGGCGTCTCTACTGTCCTTGGAGATAATGCCTGCCATGTGTTTGGACAGTAATCGGGTGTGGTTTTGAGGTTATTTTTGAGGCGCTCCAATTCTTGCGCACTGTCCACATCGTACCAACTCTCGCATAGCTGGACGCGCAATCCTAACTGTTTAGCAATCGTGAGGGTGTCGCGCAAAACGTAGGGGGTGGACATCTCGACATCGCGAACGAGGGGCGGGTGACTTGCCTTGACGCCGATGAGATAGTAGCCACCATCTTCACACGGGCCAAGTACGACATCAACCGATTGCTTTGACAATTGCTCGAATGCGTTAGTGAAGTACGCGGTGGGAAGGTTGGGAGAGTCGCTGTTGATCGGGGCAACTTGGTCAAACCCTGCCTCTAGACAGTGGTTGATGACATTATTGAGCCGATCGCCCAGCGTGGAACCTGTTTGCGGAATAAGAAGAAAGTCGGGGGCTAGTTTGTGAAAGAAAGGTTCGGCGTCCGCAGGTGCGTAGGCGATGCAGGGCGTGATGTTGGGAAGCGATCGAACGTGGTCAACGGTGTCTTGCAGGAAGGCGGCGTACAATTCGGCCGAATCCTCCAACGTCAACGGCGGACAAAGGCGGGTTTTGGTGCGTCCCGCCTCAGGCCGCTTTGCCATAATCACAATTGCACGGTTCATAGTTAGTTATGCCACTTTCCAACTTTACCAAAGCATCGGACGCGGTGGCTCGCCACGTGACTGCACAAGCAACTGATCAATGCCAAACGCACGCCCAGATTGAGCCAGCCCCACAACGACGGCCGATGCGGTCAACAAAACGTAGGTCCAAATCCACTCGCTGCCGCCATAATAAGATAGGAAAAGGTTAAAGAAGAAAACAGCGGCGCTGAGTCCTGCAATGGGGGTCAGTGCGCCGAACAATAAGCCAAGACCTAACGCCAATTCAGCCACCATCTGGAACGCGCCAAACAACCCTGGGACAGCCAGCACGGTGCTGTTGATGACGGCACGATACCAAGCTGGACCACCGCCTACTTCGTTAAAGATCCAGTCGAATAGCCCTGTGATGCCATCGGCCGAATAAAGCCCCTTGGTAAAGTTGTCATACCATGTGACCAGTAAAATGACCCCAAGCACAATGCGTAAAATGGCAACGAGCGAACGAATACGGTTGAGTTCAGTTGACGTGTTCATGACAAGCGTGTTCCTTTTAGACAGTGCGACTATTTTCAAAAATCGCCTTGTATAATCAATTTTTCAGTTGCCCTAAATAGCAACCGTCCTATAGTGTAGAACACCTTGTCGTTGAGAATCTTACTTATTTCAAATTATTCGAGCGATACGATTTTGTCCCGCATCGTTTGCAACAGCTCTTGGGTATATTTTGCGCGTGCTTGCCAAATGGCGACGATTGGCTGGAGGGCTGGCGCATCGGCCGCTAGTTCGTCATAACCATTGACCCATTCGGTGCCAAGCTGGGTGAGGCCAGAGAACAGCGTTTCGGCCGAATCGAACTGACTGGCGGCGCGAAACAGATTCATTAGCATGTTGATGCGACCGCCAAAGCCGCGTGGTAGATCGGTTTTTCGGCCGATTCGCGACACTTCCCCACGACCAAACCACCAGCCGCTGAGCGCAGGCGTTGTCACATACAGGGCAATATCTTTTAAGCCCGTTTTGTCATCGTGGAGCAGATCGGGTGGAGGGGTAAGGTTCCACTTGAGATTAGCAGGCTGATCAGACAAATCTGCATAATGTTCGCCCAAAAGCGCCCACATCAGATTAGCGACCCCCGTGTAGAAAGGATTATTTTGCTGGCGAATAGACACAACCAGCGGCGGCATCCATTTGAGCAGTCCAGCCTCTAAAATGCGCTTTTGCCGTGCGCGGATACGCTTGGCGATCACAGGCATGTCGTCTTCCCATGCTTCGGCCTCGGCCGCGCAAAGAAACGCGATCAGTTGGAGCAGATTACCGACTGAATCTGGCTCGTCTGGGCTGGGGATGCCCGCCTGTCCGTACAAACGCCCCGCTGCTTCGCTGACGTCGCCACCAAGCAAGCCGCTTGTGTCGAGAAAGATGCTGGCATTGGGGAAAAGGGTGAAGCGAAACAAATTTTGATGCGCAGCAGCAGCGATGTCCGCATCAAAATTCTCGATGTGGAGTTCGGGGATTTCAGCGAGGTAGGGCAGCAGTTCGGCCGAAACGCCTTCAAGAAAAAGCTGCCCTAATAAGTTGTATGCGCCGTCTCGGGCCAGCGCGGTTTGATGATTTTCCGTATATTGCATAAGCATTTGCGCGTGCGTTTGTGGAAACTCTCCAGTCGCCGCGAACCTGCTGGTATGGTAAATTGAGCGGCATGAAAAAGCGAGCAATTTTATCCGTTTATGACAAGACGAGTTTAGAACAACTAGGTCGTGGGTTAGTAGCGTTAGGTTGGGAGCTGGTGGCAAGTGGTGGAACGGCGCGAAAGCTGCGTTCGGCCGAACTGCCAGTCACAGAGGTGGCTGAAATGACCGCCGCGCCCGAAATTCTAGGTGGGCGTGTCAAAACGCTGCACCCAGCCGTCCACGGCGGAATTTTGGCGCAAGATATTGAGCGCGATCGGGCTGATCTGGCCGCGCAAAACATTGGCATGATTGACTTGGTCGTGTGCAATCTCTACCCATTTGAGGATACAATTGCGGCTGCGGGCGTGACCCTTGCGGACGCAATTGAACAGATTGACATCGGTGGCGTGACGCTTCTGCGAGCTGCTGCTAAAAATTTCAAGCGTGTAACGATTGTTTGCGATGTCGAGGATTATTCTCTGATTTTGTCGCAGTTGCAGACAGACGGCGCGGTTGACGCTAAAATGAGACAGTCGCTGGCGGTAAAAGCGTTTGCACATACACGCGATTACGACACAGCGATCACAGCTTATTTACGAGGACAGACATGAGCATTATTGGTTGGCTTTTTTATCTAGTATTCTTCGCGCTGATTGCGATTGCGGTTGTTGTTCCACAGTGGAAAGACGACGAATAGTAGGAGAAATGGAGAATGGTGAATGAAGAATGAAGAAGGGAAAACTCTGTTTCTTTTTATTCTTCATTCACCATTCAATATTCAATATTTTCTTCACCTTCCCCTCTTTATCCCCCAATCCCATACTGTACGGCTAGAAATGCGGCAAGCGCCTGAACGCTGTTGAAAACGGCGTGCGTCACCATCGAGGTGCTGGTGTTGTGTCGGTCGCGGATGACGCCGAGCAGATAGCCGACGAAAAGAATCGCGACGGTGACAATGCTAAAGCCGTAGTTGCCGTGGACGATGGCGAAAAGAATCGCGGTGAGAATTCGGCCGAATTTGGGCTGCAACGCACCACGAAAAATTGTTTCCTCGCCCCATGCAGCCGCCAGCCCAATTGTCAAGATTCCCCAAATCGATTCAAAAAACGGCCCATAAAGCTCCTCAGAAAGCGCATCAACCGTTGGATTTCCCCAACCAAGCGCCTCCGCACCTGATAAAGCGGTTCCCATCACAAGCAACAACCCAATGCCATAAGCCGCGCCAAGGCCGACTTCACGCAACGAGATACGTTCTATTTTGAGCCGTTTAAGTGCTTGGGGGAAAGTGCGGGTTGAAAATAAGCCGACGCCAAACAGACCGATTAAAAAGAAGCCTAGATTTTGCATCCATGTGGTGCTAATGAGCGATGCCGCATCAAGCGAATCACCCAGATTTCCCGCCAAATTTTCAAGCCCGATGCCAACCGTGACCAGCATATTTGGAACGGCGATCGTGGCGAGTGAGAGCGCAATCGCGTGTACATGATTGGGCGCTTCGATTGGAATAATGCGTGCTACAAGACGGCGAACAGGTGGGATCAGGAGGAGCAACCCAACTAAGGCTGGAATCCACAATCCTGCACCGATAAGCGTGAAGTTGATGGTGCTTAGGTCAAAGTTTTCTGCGCCGGGGATCGGCCCCGTGTCGATCGCATTTGGCCCAGTGAGCGCAACGCCTACCATTTGCGCACCAATGCCCGCTAGAAACAACCCGAACTGAAGAAGGACGACCATGCCATAGGCAAAAATCGCATAAATCGACGTTTCATCTGCCTGAGGTCGCGCTTTTTCTGCCTGATTGGCAAACCACATCATAAGCGCGAAGAGTAAGAAAAAGCCTAATAGCCCGAAAGCTTCCATTGCACTATCCTTGTGTAAAAGTTTGTGTTGAATGGTAGCGGTCTAAATCGCTTAGTCAACCCCCTGAAAACCTAAGTCTGTGAAAACTTGACTATCTGCTGGAGAATAAAAGATGACGTTTGACATAGAACGCGCACGTGAAGAGACGCTTGGTTGTGATGAAATTGTCCATTTTAATAATGCGGGATCGTCCCTGATGCCGATACCTGTCAGTGACTTTTTGCATGCCTATCTTTATCAGGAAGAGCGCATTGGTGGATATGAAACGGCGGCGGCGCAGGCGCGGATGCTGGAAAATTTCTATACGGCGACTGCTAAGTTGCTCAACTGTAATTCGGCCGAAATTGCATTCATTGAGAACGCAACGCGAGCTTGGGACATGGCCTTTTACTCGTTCCAGTTCCAACCTGGCGACAAAATCCTAACGACGATTTCAGAATACGGTAGCAACGTGATCGCCTATTTGCAGGCGGCCAAACGAACGGGGGCCGAAGTCGTCTTTGTTCCAGATGATGAACATGGGCAAATAGATGTTGATGCGCTTGAATCGATGATTGACGAGCGAGTCAAACTGATTGCGATCAGCCATATCCCAACGGGCGGCGGATTGGTCAACCCTGCGGCGGCGGTTGGGAAAATTGCCAACGCGGCTGGTGTGCCTTATCTGCTCGATGCGTGCCAAAGCGTGGGGCAGCTTGAAGTGGATGTGCAGGCGATTGGGTGCGACATGCTTTCTGGAACGGGCCGCAAATATTTGCGCGGGCCACGCGGCACGGGCCTCCTTTATGTGCGGCAATCGCTGATCGAACAGTTGGACCCGCCATTTTTAGATCAGTATGCGGCCGATTTGGTTTCACCAACTGAATATGTCATTCGCAGCGATGCACGCCGCTTTGAAAACTGGGAACGCTACTTTGCGGGGCAGGCTGCGTTGGGTGTCGCGATTGATTATGCGTTGGAATGGGGGGTAGACGCGATTCAAGCGCGTATCTATCATCTCGCGTCGATTTTGCGGAGTGAACTGTCCAAAATCAAAAGCATAACGATTGAAGATGAAGGGCGGGAGCGTTGCGGGTTGGTTACTTGGCAAAGCAGTACCCATTCGGGCGAGTACATTAAAAGCGCGTTGGCCGCGCAGAAAATTAATGTGTCGCTCTCGTCTGGGTCGGGAACGCTTGTCTCGTTTGAGGGGCGGGGGATTAAGGAATTGGTGCGTTCCTCGGTGCATTATTTCAACACCGAGGAGGAAATCGGCCGATTTATCGACGTACTCAAACCGATTGTAGGCCATTAGAGCGGTTTGGGAAGCTAAAAATTAGGGCATCTTGGGATTTTAGAGAAGCGCCCCCACCTAACCTCCCCCGAGAGGGGAGGGATTGAGGGAGGGTGCTTCCTGAATTTCTAAAGAGCCAAAGTTGGATTACGAATAAACGGGTGAGAGCCAGTCCATGCGGTTTGCGACCTGCCCTGTGAGCACGCGATATTGCAAATCGCCCAGCGCGGTTGCGATTGGGCCAACTTCACCATTGCCGACAAGACGATGATCGACTGAGGCGACGGTCGCCATCTGAACCCCCGTCCCGCAGAAAAATGCCTCATCCGCCATGTAAAGCTCTGAGCGGTCGATCTCACGTTCGACTACCTCAAGATTGAGTTCTTCACGCGCTAGCTGAATCAGCGAACGGCGCGTGATGCCTTCGAGCAGGTTAGAGGTGATCGGCGGGGTGATTAGAACGCCTTTGCGCACCATCATAAAGTTGGCGGCGGTTGCCTCGGAGACATGTCCATCTTGGTTGAGCAAAATCGCTTCGTCAAAACCGCTCAAGACGGCGTCTGATTTGGCAAGGGCGCTGTTGACGTAAGTGCCATTGATTTTGCCGCGAGCTGGGATCGAGGTGTCGTCCACCCGTCGCCATGCGCTGACGCATACTTTGATTCCTTTGTCTTGACGCAGGTAGTTGCCGAGCGGCTGGCTGAAAATCGCAACGCGGTCGGTCATATCATGTAGCCATACTTGGTAGATGCCTTCATCTTTGTATGCAATCGGCCGAATATAAACATTCTCGCGCCACTGCTCACGACGCAACAGTTCGAGAACGAGGTTGACGAGATCTTCGGCCGAATAAGGTAACTGCATACGCAACAATTTGGTGCTGTTCAAAAAACGCTCAAAATGGTCAATCAACCGAAACGCATAAAGTTGCTGATGCTCTTCATTCCAATAGGCGCGTAGCCCGCCAAAGCAGCCTGTGCCATAGTGCAGCGTATTGTTCGTCACGCTGATTTTTGCTTCCTCGATCGGAACAAACTTGTCTTCAAAGTATGCTAGGGTTGTCATTTGTGATCTCCGTTAAATTTAATGGAAGCGTAGCCTAGTTCAGACTTTGTGCCAAGGTAGCTGTCTAGAGTCAACCGTTGTGGCTGTTCGCGATGGTGACTTATTCACCATTGTTTTGGCTGCCGTTACTTTTTCTACCATCCAACGTGCAGTGCATCGAGGCCGCGAAAGTGGTAGCTGTTGCGGAATTGTGGGGGCTGTTTAATATGTAGATGGGGGAGTCGCTTTAGCAGGATGGGCAGCGAGGTTTGCAGTTCGAGACGGGCGAGGGGCGCACCTAGGCAGTAGTGAATGCCGCCGCCAAGCGAGACGTGTGGGTTCTTTTTTCGGCCGATATCCAAACAATCTGCTCGCTCAAACACGGCTGGATCACGGTTGGCAGCGCCCAACAATAAGGAAACTTGCATCCCTTGTTTGAACTTGCGCCCACCAAACTCAAGATCCTGTAGCACCCACCGATTAAATAAATGCAGCGGGGTATCGTATCGCAAGAGTTCTTCGACGGCGGTTGCCGTAAGGTCGGGTTGCTTTTGCCAACGTTCAAGCTGCTCACGATGGTTGAGCAGTGCCAGCACGCCGTTGCCAACAACGTTGACCGTTGCCTCATGCCCCGCGTTGAGCAGCAAAATACAGTTGGAGATTAGCTCGTCTTCGGTGAGCTTTTCGCCATTTTCTTCTGCTTCGATCAGCTTGGTGATCAGATCATCACGTGGCTCTTTGCGCCGACGCGCAACGTATTCGCGCAGATAGGCAACAAATTCTTGTGCCGCTGTGACGGCCGCTTGCTCTTGTTCGGCCGAACGGGCCATCTGATACATGCCGACCATTGCATGCGACCAATCTAATAACGACTGGCTCATGTCGGTTGGCACACCCAGCATCTCTGCAATCACAAACACGGGAATCGGGGTTGCAAAATCGGCAAGCAAGTCGGCTTCACCTTTTGCGATCATGCGATCGATTAGGTCATTGCTTAGCTGAGCAATGCGTGGCTGCAAGCGTTCAATCTGCCGTGCCATAAATGCTTTCTGAACCAATCCACGCAAACGCCTGTGCGTTGGTGGCTCCAGTTCAAGCATTGAATAGCGATCGACATCATAAAACGGCTTGAGATCGGTGCGCTCTGCGGGTAAACCTGCTTCCTCGCGACTAATCACGTGGGTGATTTGTCGGCCGAAGCGTCGGTCGCGCAGAATAGCCGTCACGTCACGCTGGCTGATAAAGCTCCAGTTGCCAAACTCTTCCCAATAGAAAACGGAAGCAGTCTGTCGCAGATGCTCATACGTCGGATATGGATCCGCGTAAAAATCAGGGTCGCGAGGGTTGATTTGGGCATGATGGGTGCTTGCATTAATGTACATGCCCACAATTGTATGCGGAAATGCAGCTTCTGCCTGCACACGTTCTGTTGCACCTGTTTAACCAAACAGAAACCAACCAAGTGATAAATGTGCTTGTTTATCGAACGAAAGTATTAAGTTTTAGTGTGTGTGGAAATTGCCTGTCTGCATGCTTGCCACCGCGCAAATAAGAAAAATAAAAGGCGTATTTGCGGCAGTGGATGCTTGCATCGATATTCAAAGAAAACAGGCCATTTCGAAAACTGAATCGAGACTATGAAACGCAGCTGTGGTTTTGCTTTTAGCGGAGTTGTCCGCCGCAAAATACGCCTTGCAAAGAACTATACCATTTCATTTGTGCGTGTGTGTGCGAGTTTGAGCCATTATGTGGGAGTTTGAGCATTGTGCGGGGTTCCTGTGCTAACATTGCAACAAAGGATGGTAGTTGGTGCAAAATAGGTGGAAATGCCTTTTTCAACGGTGTTTGTAGCTAAAATGGTTCAGATTTCAGCGACAACCTCACCAGCTGTTTGTAAATAACAGTCGTTGAAGCAAATCTATTAGAGGTAGGTAGTTAATGAGTGACGCAACCCTTTCACCTGAACTCATCTCCATCAATGTATTGGTTGGGCGTGTGCAGGCTGCACTCAAGTCTTGGAATCGTACAGCAAGTCCAGGGCGTGAGTTGTTAGATGATTTACTTGTTTATCAATATGCGCGGGCCGAAGCAGAGAAGCGCAACTCAGTTGTTGTTCCAAGAGCTGTCACGAACCAAGTGCTGCAAGATGCACTAGACCAGCTCAAACAACAAAATGCGAAATATGCAGAGCTTTTAAAGCTGCGATTTGTTGAGGGGATGACGATGCAGACATCCTCCCAAAAGATTGATTGGACAATTGATCAGGTCCGACATCATCAGCGGCAGGCGATCGAGCAGCTAGCAGAAATTGTTGGGCTGGATGAAGATCGTTGTCGTCGTGAGCGCGTCGAAGCAATCGAAAGCACGTTCCCACCACCCAGCTATACACAGCTATTTGGGGTCGAGGAGACACAACGCAAACTTGTCACTGAGATTTTGTCCGATGAACGTTCATGGGTATTAGCGTTAACAGGTATCGGCGGGATTGGCAAAACGGCACTGGCCGATAGCGTGACACGTATTGTTTTACAGCATTTCCGTTTTCACAAATTTGTGTGGCTACGGGTTGATGCAAAGTTCTTGGGGCAGGAGCTTCGTGATGCAAGGACATCAATTGATATTCTTGCAAATGAACTTGCGTTGAAAATTGCCCCAGATGCAGTTGGTAACGTGACGATTGATGAGCGTTTGCGAATTGTGCGCCAAATCCTCAAAGATCAGCCCCACTTCATTGTCATTGACAATCTAGAAACAATTGCGAATACAGCTTTGATGTTACGCCAGCTTCAAGATTGGGCGAACCCATCAAAATTCATGCTCACCACACGCATCAAGCCAACGGGTGAGGCATCTGTATATACGCACCAAACCATAGAGTTAAATCGCCTAAATGCGGCCGAATTGTTGCGACAGCATGCGCGTTCCAGCGGCCAACACGATCTTGCAACCTTCACCAATGAAGAGGCCGATCGTGTTTACGACGTTGTAGGTGGGAACCCCCTAGCAATTAAAATGGTAATTAGTCTGGCAACAACAATGCCGCTGCCCATGATTTTAGAGGATTTAGGCCACGGTCATACCTCTGAAGTGGGGCAGATGTATGACCGTATTTATCACCGAGCATGGAATGCAATCTCACCCGAACAGCGTATGTTGTTACGAGCAATGCCTGTTGTCTCAGAGATTGGCGCAACGGTTAAACAGCTACAAGCTGTAAGTGCGTTAGAAGATTCAGAACTATGGCCCGCGATTAATGAACTAGTCAGCCGTTCACTGGTTGAGCTACGCGGGGGTGCTTGGGACCGACGCTACGGGCTGCATAGATTAACAGAAACATTCCTTCAGACGAATATCAATCAATGGGATGATGAGGACGAAGCAGAGGATTTAGATTTATGAGACATGACCCCACGTTTGTGGCGATCATCGAACGCAATCTAAAATATTTCACCGACGAAATTGCGAAGGCCAACGGCAACGCACGTCAATTCCTGCAATCTGAGCGCGAGAATATATTTGATGCTGTTAAATATGCTGCGCGTATTCCTCAGGCAAATTATGCTGCTGCAAAGCTGCTCGTGGCCATCTCTCATCTCATTGAGCAAAATGACTCCCCGTCTCAATGGACGCAGGTATTTGTCCGTATCGTTAATCGATATGCAAGCGACGATTCGTTTCCTATTTGCGGTTTGTATAACCGACTCGGCCGATTCAGCCGACAAATTGGTGAATACCAGAGATCCCTAAGGATTTACGAGAAATCCCTCACAATTGCAAGTTCACACAATAACGTTTTTGAGATGGCAAACGCTGAGTACGGCCGAAGTATGAATTACTTGTGGCTTACTGAACTCAAGCTTGCGAAAGAACGTGTGACAATTGCGAATCAGCTACTAGATACGGTTGACAATGACAACACGTATAAGCATCGTACCAGAGGGTTAATCTACAGTGTTTTAGGACATGTTGCATTAAACGAAAAACGATTTGCCGAGTCAGAAGCTGCCTTTGACATCGCCTTACAATCCTTACAAGGTTCAGAATATCAACATGATGCTGGGCTAGTTCTATTGAACAGAGCGCGGCTGTTTGTGGCGCAAGAACAGTTTGAGAAAGCGATTACATTGACAGAAGAGATAATTCATCAATTTGAATTGTCTGATGATTGGCTCTCTTGCTGTGATGCCAAAATCATGTTAGGCAATATTTACATCTGGCAACAAGAATGGCAAGATGCTTTGATAGCCTATGACCATGTAAGCGTCCATGAACTCAGAAAACGAGGTCATCACAAACACTGTGCGAGACTTCATAATAATATTGGTAATGCGCTGTACTACCTTGGAAGATATGAGGCTGCCAAGTCCCATTTTAACGAGGCTATTTCAATCTATCGTGAATACGAAGCGTCGTCGGAGCTGGCTGCTTCCCTTGCTATGTTTGCAAGTACACAAGCGTTGCTTGGGTTCAGAAAACGTGCGCAAGAAAATATAGCTGAAGCAGAAAACCTATTGCAACAATTTAAACCTACGCTGTTTATAGACGATGTTTATGCAGATTTGGAACAGGCAAAGAAAAATCTGTACCAACGCAAAACAAAGTTTCATAATGCAAGAAAAACAAGAAAAAAACGTAGCTAAGTGTTGTGGATAAAAATTATCCAAACACACCAGCCCCGACAGCAGCAGCCGCGATAGAAGTGAGCATAGTGGCGAGTGAAGCAGCGGCGGTTAGAGCGATGTAAAGTTTGCGATTGTTCATTTTGAATCCTAGAGTCCGAAATTTTGATAAGTTAAGTGATTGATTTATTGAAAAAGACGAAGGTTGAAAA
>JBMZDF010000032.1:0-22662 GCA_049614105.1 Promineifilaceae bacterium (SeqCode) | reverse complement strand
CTCCGTTAGAGAAGCTAGATAATTTTTCGTCAATCATTACTTGTGATCTACTTAAGCAAATTTCTGGAAACGGAAAAATTGCTGCCGATAAAATTTTCATGACAAAAACAGTCTTTCTTTCTCTTGTTTTTGCACCTGATGGGGTGTCTACCGCTGTGCTGATGACGGAGCTAGCACAGGCGCTACAGGGCAAGGGGCAACAGGTGGTGGTGATCACAACGACACCGCACTACAACGTTGACCCCGACGCCCGGGCGCGTCAGCCGCTGGAAAAGCGCTGGGGCGGATTATTTTATACGAGCAAACTGGATGGCGTGGAGGTTTATCATGTGGCGATGCCGCGAAAAGGGAGTCGGGTCATCGGCCGAATTTTCGACTACCTACGCTTCCATCTGTTCAGCACGCTGATCGGCCTTGCGGTTGTCAAAAAGGGCGACGTGCTGTTTGTTCCGACGCCACCGCTGACAATTGGGCTGAGCGCGTGGATTATTAGCGTGTTTAAGCGTGCGCCGTTTATCTTTAACGTGCAGGAGATTTACCCTGATTTGGCGGTAAACATGGGCATGCTCAAGAATAAAGGGCTGATTTGGGCGCTAGAACAGCTAGAAATGTTTACCTACTGGCGTTCGACGCGGATCTCAGTTATTTCTGAGCGGTTTCGGCAACAGCTTTTGAAGAAGGGGGTGCGTGATCACAAGATCGAGATTATCCCTAATTTTGTTGATACCAGTTTTATTCAGCCTGGGCCGAGGGTGAACCAATTTTCGGCCGAAAATAATCTCAACGAAAAATTCGTTGTCCTCTACGCAGGCAACATCGGCCTCACTCAAAGCTTTGAAACAGTCCTCGAAGCGGCGCAAAACCTAGTAGACAATCCTGATATTCAATTTGTGATTGTGGGCGACGGAACGCGCCGCCAGTGGATCGAAGAACAATTGGCCGACTTAAAATTGCCCAACGTGTTGCTGTTAGATTATCAGCCGCGTTCAATGGTTCCCTGCATTTATGCAACAGGCGACCTTTGTGTTGTGCCGCTCAAGCACAGCATGGCAATCGATACCTTCCCGTCCAAAATTTATACGATTATGGCGGCGGCACGCCCCGTTGTGGCGGCAGCGCACCCCGAATCAGAGCTGTCTGATTTGGTGCAGCGGGCTGACTGCGGTTGGGTTGTTCCGCCAGATAACACAGATCGCCTCACAGAAGCAATCGTTGAGGCACACGCAGATCGCCAACTGGCGCGTGCCAGAGGGCAGCGCGGGCATGACTATGTGCGTGCAAATTACTCAAAAGAAACTGTAACCGAGCAATATCATCAGCTACTGACACAGGTTGGGAACTGATACGGTTGTATATGGTGGCATTTAGTGGCAAAAATTCTTGTAACAGGGGCAACAGGCGCGGTTGGGCGCTTTGTTGCTCGATCCTTGCTAGCAGAGGGGCACACGCTGCGTCTCTTGCTTCGTTCTCCCAACACGCCTTTTTCTAACACTCGCGTCACAGTTCATCAGGCTGATTTAGGTCAACCTCACACGTTGAAAGGCGCTTGTGAGGGGATGGATATTGTGATTCATCTTGCAGCAATGCTGCATGTTAATAACCCTTCGGCCGAATTGCATCACCAATACCGACAGGTGAATGTGGTTGGGACACAACGATTGGTTGAAGACGCGCTGCGCCATCAGGTGCGGCGCTTTGTTTTTGCGAGCACTATCAGCGTTTATGGCAGCAGCAACGGGCGTCCTGCGTTCACCGAACATGCCCCGCTTCAGGCCAACTCTATTTACGCTGAGACAAAGATAAAATCTGAACATTACGTCAGGAACAAAATAGATCACGTAATTTTACGGCTGGCCGCTGTTTATGGGCAACAGATGAACGGAAACTATCCGCGTATGGTGCGGGCGATCGGCAAACGGCGCTTTGCATATGTGGGTGATGGGCATAATCGGCGTGCGATTATTCATGAGCGAGACGTTGCCGCTGGGTTTTCACACGCAATTCATGCAGCAGATGCACTCAACCAAACGTTTAATCTAACGGACGGGCAAGAACACACGCTGCGCGAAATTAGCGAAGCGATAGCCGCCGCGCAAAATGTGAAACCGCCGTCTATTCATTTACCTGTAAAACCGTTGCGCCTCGCTCTAGGTTTTGCGGAAACGGCGTTTAACACGATTCGGGTTAAAACACCGTTGTCCCCGATGCTCGTCGACAAAATGATGGAAGATGTTGCGGTCAGCAATCAAAAATTTCAAACGCTCTGCGGATTTACACCGCAGGTTAATTTAACTCAAGGCTGGGTAGATGCGTGTCAAACGTCAGCGTAAGTAGCGCGAGTTTGACCTTGATCAACAAAAATGAAATTGGGCAACCAATATTGAGTAGATAAAGTGTTTAGTTTGAATCGGAACGGGCAATGTAGCCTGTTCAATAATAATTAATATTAAGGGGAGTCGTGTGTATAGTGTAACTGTAGTTGTAGTTGTTCTGTTTGTACTTGTAACGATCGCTAGCGCCTTTGGCGTTCAGCAACTGCGCGAATATGTCATTAAGCGCAGCATTTTAGACATTCCAAATGCGCGGAGTTCGCATTCAGTTCCAACCCCACGCGGGGGCGGGCTTCTGATTGTGACTTTTGTCCTGTGTGGTCTAGTTATCTACCTAATTGCGCTAGCCCGCACAGGCTATATGCCACTTCTCGCATATATTGTAGGTGGGGGACTGATAGCAGGCATAAGCTGGCTTGATGACCTGAAAACGTTGTCGTCAAAACTACGCTTTGCTGTGCATTTCATCGCAGCCATCCTGATTTTGATAGCCCTTGGATATTGGGACAACGTTTATATGCCAATTGTTGGCACCGTTTCGCTTGGCTGGGTCGGCGCGATCTTTACGCTGATCTGGATCATTGGCTTAACGAATGCGTTCAACTTTATGGACGGTATCGACGGAATTGCTGGCAGTCAAGCGCTCATCGCTGGTTTAGGATGGTGTGGGGCAGGGCTGTGGTTTGATATTCCGTTGATTACATGGTGGGGCATGTTGATTGCAGCAAGCAGCCTTGGTTTCTTACGTCACAATTGGCATCCAGCAAAAATTTTTATGGGTGATGTTGGCAGCGCCTTTCTAGGGTATAGCTTTGCCGTGTTGCCTTTATTCATGAATCAGTTGGCGGCGTCGCCTGTTGATCAACAAAAATCATTTTTTCTGGGGCTGCTGCTGTTATGGCCGTTTGTGATAGATGCCTTTTCGACATTTCTGAAACGCTTGCTACGTGGAGAAAACGTTCTGTCGGCGCATCGCGAACATCTTTATCAGCGTTTGATTATTCTTGGGCGCACACATGATAGCGTTGCCAAGCTGTATGCGGCGCTGGCCATGACGGGTGCGGGGCTGGCTTTTTGGTGGATTTCGGCCGAAATCAGTTTCTTACCATTGATTATTGTGTGGTTCAGCTTAATCGTAAGTTTATTTAGTTATGTAGGTTACAAGGAGCGTAAAACTTAAGCAACAAATAATTATCGCAAGAAACATCCCAAGAAGTCTCTTTTATTCTATTTGTAACGGTTTAACTGTGAGACTTCTACTAAGTCGTAAAACATCATGAAAGAGGCAACCATTGCCTCCGTAAAGTAATTTCAACTGTAAAGGTACGTAATGGAATTAGATAGCAACAAAACCTTCCTTTCTAACATGAAAAGGCATACGACAACTTTACTTACTATCTGGCGAAATCGGCATTTTTTTATCCTAGATGTCATTCTCATTGCACTTATGCCTTGGCTAGCACTTAGCTTGCGGGTTGAGTCGGTTTTTCCAGAGCAGTATATAAGTGTCCTTGCTGCCTATTCACTTGGCGCAACCTGTATACGCTTGCTCGTCTTTTTTGGACTAGGTTTTTACTCGCAATATTGGCGTTATGCGAGCTTAAACGAGATGGGACTGATTGTGCGAGCAGTTGTTTCATCTAGCGTCGTCATCGCCATTTTATTCTCGACTGGACGTTTATTTTATCCAGTCACGTTTCCACGCTCGCTCCCACTAATCGAAACGCTGTTAGTTCTTGGCGTCATCGGTGGTTCACGCTACGGTTTCCGTATGTTGAGCCGTCTACGACAACGCACCTTTGTTGGCAAATCAAAACGGGTTGTCATTATGGGTGCTAGCGACTTAGGCGCAACAATTGCGACATCGATTCAAAATTCACCCCAATTGGGCATGACGCTGATTGGATTTTTGGATGATGACGAGCAGAAGCACAACGTTCGTTTGCACAGCGTACCTGTTTTAGGTGGACGCAATCTGATTCCAGATTTGGCTACCGTTTATGGGATTGATCAGGTTATCATTGCGATGCCAAACGTCTCTGGTAAGGTGATTCGCGACATCGTAAGCGTGGCCGAAAGTGCCAACGTTGCCACCAAGATTATGCCAGGCTTAACAGGTTTGCTTGATGGCTCTATCAACGTCTCGATGCTGCGCGATGTTGAAATTACAGATTTGCTCAAACGGCCCCCCGTTGAAACAGATCGTGCGGAAATCTCTGCGCTGATTGGTGGCAAAACTGTGTTGATTACAGGGGCTGGCGGCTCGATTGGTAGCGAACTGTGCCGACAGATTTGGCAGTGCAACCCTGACCGTCTTATTTTGTTGGGACATGGCGAAAACTCGATTTTTGACATGCACAACGAATTGCGCGGTTATGCACGGCAGCAGGGGATGGACCCTGACCGACACGTGATTCCAGTGATTGGAGACATTCGTTTCCCACGACGGATTCAGCAGATTATTCGCAAATATCGGCCGAATATTATTTTCCACGCCGCAGCACACAAGCACGTGCCGATGATGGAACGCAACGTTGTCGAAGCGATAACCAATAACGTGATGGGAACGCGCAACATGCTAGACGCCGCCGCTGATAACGGGGTTGAACATTTTGTGATGATTTCGACCGACAAAGCGGTTAACCCAACAAACGTGATGGGCGCTAGCAAGCGGATGGCCGAAATGATGGTTCACAAAACGGCCGAACGCACGGGACGTCCTTATGTGGCGGTTCGGTTTGGGAACGTACTCGGGAGCCGAGGCAGCGTGATTCACACGTTCCGCCGCCAAATCGAAGCGGGTGGCCCTGTCACCGTCACGCACCCCGACATTACGCGCTTCTTCATGACAATCCCTGAAGCGGTTCAGCTCACATTGCAAGCTTCTGTTCTAGGCACAGGCGGCGAAGTATTTGTGCTTGATATGGGTCAACCCGTTAAAATTGTTGACCTAGCAAAAGACATCATCACGCTGTCTGGGTTTGAAGTTGGGCATGATATTGACGTTGAGTTTGTTGGATTGCGCCCCGGTGAAAAACTGTACGAAGAGTTGTTTATCGGTGATGAACAGTATGAGCGCACGCGCCATAACAAACTTTTCCTAGCGGGAAATGCGGGTGATTTGGTTCCTCGAAACATCTATGAGATGGTCGATCGGCTTAACGAAGCGGCACTTGATGATGATGAGGCATTGGTTTACCTTTTGCTACAGCAAACAATTCCTGGCTTCTCACCAATGAAAGCACAAGCCTCGCCTCGTCCGCAAAGCGAGCCAGAAAAGGTTATTCTGCCCGATATGGGACTTGTACCAAGTCAGGCATAAGTGCGTCACAAAAAGTTTCAATAATCAGACGCCCCAGCGGGGCGTCTCCGTTAGAAAAGCTGGACAATTTTTCGTCAATCATTACCTGTGATCTACTTAGAAAACATTGTGTTGCGATTGTTAACTTTTAACGGGCTGATTTGTGTTATTGCAAATCGGCCCGATCGTTTTTTAGACAGCATATTGTTCAACGAGCAGGAGTGCCGTTTGTGCTAACTTCTTTGAATCCTTGGCCTTCTTTGGCGGCTTGCCGCCACTTTTTACGCGGCTTGGTTGGCTTGCCATCCGATTCGGCCGAATTCCAATCTCTCCCTCCCCAACTGATTGCCGAATGGGCAACCACCTTCGGCCTCGGCGCACTGGCAAGCATCCGCAATCGTGAACGCTGGCCCGCGCTGGCGCAACAACTGCGCGGCGAATCCTTTTCGGTTGCCGCTGAAAACGCGATGCAGTTTCAAGGCTTAGGCATTGTGCTGGATAAGCTGAATTCGGCCGAAATTACCCCGCTCATTTTCAAAGGCGCAATCCTCGCCCACAGCGTCTACCCTAGCCCAAAACTGCGCCCCATGACTGATGTGGACCTTTGGGTTGAGGAAGCTGACGTTGAGCGTGCTGCGCACCTGATTGAACAGCTTGGCTATGAACGTAAACTGCGTAATGATCGACCAGAGGCGCTGCAAAAGCTGGCGCAGGGCGAAATTGAGCTGTTCCATCCAACGTGGCAGCGCGGCGCAATCGACCTGCACTATTCCCCTTTTCACGGCTGGTGGTTTTTGCGAGCCACGAAGATGCGGCGCGAGGATGTCTGGGTGCAACGTCAGAAGGCAACGGTTGCAGGGCGAGAAGTTTGGCGCTTTTCGGCCGAGGACACCATCCTACAACTGGCCCTGCATTTAGCGATCAACGAACAGTTTGCCCCCCATGCGTCCATCCGTTCACTGGTTGACATCGCGCTTGTCGCACACAATGAGACAGTCGATTGGGGGATCATTGTGCAGCGAGCCAAACGCTGGCAAATCTCGCACGTTATTTGGACGGTGTTGACTCTGCTGCAACAGTTTATTGGTGTGGCGGAGGCTGATGAGGCGCTTGAGGCGCTGAAACCTAGCCGCATGCGCGGTTGGCTGATTGGGCGTTTGGTTTCGGCCGAAACAATCCTCGCCCAGCGCAACGTCCAATTCACACTAAAACGCATCCCCATCCTTTTAGCACTCACCGACACTTGGTCAGGCGTTCAGCGTTTCATTTGGCGAGCTATCTGGCCCGATGCCGAGTGGCGTGCCGCTCGCTATGGACAGCCCGTTAGCCAGTGGGGACATTTGCGGCGTTTGCTGAGTCAGCGGTTCATAAAAAATAAAAACGTGTTGCCATCGCGACAAAATTGACAATTATCCGTTATCCGTTACCCGTTGTTTTCCACCTCCACCGTGCGCCAAAAATAGATGCAAACTTCTCCCCTCCAACGAGCCTACCACTATAGCTGGCTATCCCTTATTCTGCTTTACCCGATTATCTTTTTCATAACACCTGCGCGATCGGTCGTGCTGCTGTGGCTGCCGCTTTTGGCTGGCTGGCGCTGGCTGGCGCATGGTCGTCCCATTCCGAAAACCCCCTACAACCCTGCCATTCTGCTCCTCACCCTCATGGTCGCGGTGAGCGCAGTGGTTACCCCTGATTTTGTATTTAGCCTGCCAAAAATCGCGGGACTGTTGTTTGGCATCGCAACGTTTTATGTGGTGCTAGACGTAAATAGGCTGGCGGAACAACAAGTAGGCACGGTTGGGGTTTTATTGCTGCTGTGTGGCGTGTTTACCCTGATCGGGTTCGCTAACTTTTATCCGCCAATCGCGTTTCGCCTGCCTGCCGCACTGCGTTTGGAAGTAAACCCCAACGAGGTGAGCGGCATTTTGACCTACAGCCTGCCGCTGCTACTGGCGCTCACCGTCTGGCAATTTCAGCAGCAAGGGAAAACGGCAGGGCAGGCGCAATTTATGCACGCGCTGTTGGCTGGCGTCATGAGTATTGCGTCGCTGATTGGCCTGTTGATTCTCTATTTGACCACTTCGCGTGGGGGGCAGGTTGCTTGTTTGGTGGCGGCTGGGCTGATTGCGGTTTTGTGTACACGTCGTTTTCGTTTGCTTATGGCGGGGGTGGCCGTTGTTTTGCTAATTGCGGTGGGTGTTTATTTTGCGCAAGTTGATTCGGCCGAAACCACCCAAGCACACGCCAACGCCACGCTGCAAATCACTTTAACCAATCGCATTGAGCTATGGTCACGTGGTGTTATGGGCATTCAAGATTTTCCGTTGACAGGTATGGGAATGAACTTGTTTCGGCGGGTTATGCCGACGCTGTACCCGTTGGAGGGCGTTTCGGCCGAAGAAGACCTCGCCCATGCACACAATCATCTGCTACAGGCCGCGCTTGATCTTGGTTTACCTGGTCTATTTGCCTATCTTGCGCTGTGGGTCTTTTCTGCTTTGCAGCTAACGCGCGTTTGGCACAATACAACCCAACCACAATTGCGTTTTCTCGCCTTGGGATTGGGTGCGTCGCTGCTGGCACATTTTCTGTTTGGCATGACGGACGCGATTGCGCTTGGCGCGAAACCCGGTTTTCTGCTTTGGATTTTGTTTGGTCTTGCCGCCGCCTTACCCGCTTATGCCGCAACAGAAACGACAGGAGAAATTTTCGTATCCTAAGTGAGTCTATTCTTAGTTGCGCTAACCAACGGGTCTGCAAAGTCCATTCTGTGAGAATCGTCTGTGGAGGATTAGCGTAGATGTGGCTATAATGCAGGCGCTTCCGCATTTATGTCCATATCAACAAAACCAATAGGCCCACTACCCACCTACATAGGCTCACACTACTATCTAATACATGTCTGTTACAGAAGAAATCAAAAGTCGCCTTGACATCGTTGAAATTGTCGAGAGCTATGGTGTTCAACTCCGCAAGTCGGGGCGCAATCACACTGGCTTTTGCCCCTTCCATACAAACACGCGCACCCCTGCGTTCACGGTCAACGCAGAGCGTCAATTTTGGCGTTGCTACGGGGCGTGTGCCGAAGGGGGCGACATTTTTTCTTTTGTGATGAAGAAAGAAGGGTGGGAGTTCAAAGATGCGCTCAAGCACCTTGCGCAACGTGCAGGGGTTCAACTCCCTGAATATAAACCGAAGTCGCAGAAACAACAGCAGTCAGAAGATCGTTTAGGCGAGCTGTTGACTGGCGCGGCCGATTATTTCCACCAACTGCTGCTCTACGCACCCGAAGCAGAGGGGGCGCGGCAATATTTGCGCAGCCGCAGCCTGTTGCGTCGTTCCGTTACAAATTTTCAGCTTGGCTATTCGTTGCCGAGCTACGACGTGTTGCGCACTCATTTTGAGACGCAAGGATATACACAAGCCGAGCTGATTGAAGTTGGGTTGCTGACTGTTAATGAGGAAAAAGGCACGATTTACGATCGGTTTCGTAATCGGCTGATGTTTCCTATTTGGGGCAAAGAGGGGCGCGTGCTGGGATTTGGTGCGCGGACGCTTGACCCAGATGGGGTTCCCAAATATCTAAACTCGCCACAAACGCCACTTTTTGACAAAAGCTCGCTGCTCTACGGGCTGCATTTCGCCCAACGTGATATTCGCGAGGCGCGGCAGGCTGTGGTGGTTGAAGGGTATATGGACGTGATTCGCGCCCATGAGGCTGGATTTCGCAACGTGGTGGCGCAGATGGGAACGGCGCTGACCGAGCCGCAACTGCAACTGCTCAAGCGGGTTAATCAGATTGTTATTGCGCTTGATGCAGATGAAGCTGGGATCAAGGCGACGGAACGCGGGTTACAGGTGGCGGGTGTGACGCTAACGCGGCGTGATACGCAAGAGGTGAACGGCCGACTGGTGGCGCAGGCACGGATGCGGGCCAATATTGCAGTGGTGTCGATGCCAGAGGGCAAAGACCCTGATGATATTATTCGAGAGGATGCGGCGCGGTGGCCGATGATGCTGGCAGAGGCACAGCCGATTTTTAAGTTTGTAATTGATCAAGCGTTGGAAAGTATTGATCACAGTACGCCAGAAGGGAAGAGTGCTGTGCTTGATCGTTTGGTTCCCGTGCTGAATTTGGCTGATAAGGAAGCGTCTCGTCATCATTATGCGTCCTATATCGGCCGAAAATTAAAAGTCGACGAATTCATTATCTTGCGTCAAATGCGTTCGACCGTAGGAAAAACTGCACGTAAACAAACATACAAAGCACGCAATCAACCTGTAAAACAAAGAGTACGTCCTTCGCAGAGATTGCTTGCCCGCCGCAAAGCCCCTCTTGACACGCGCAAATTAGAAGCTCATTACCTGCAACAGTCGTTGTTGCACCCAAGACTCATGACACAAGTTGATCTCCAGCTTAAGCGAGCGTATCAGCCAATTGTGAGCAAAGATGACTTCACAACAACCATTGATCAGGCTGTTTGGCAGCATGTGCGCAGAAGAGCCGTTAATATTGGGGCTGGAAACATTGTTTCTGTTGCAGAGATGTGCGATAGTTTGGACAGTGTGTTGAGCAACCGTATTCAGCAACTGTCAACACCCGCAGATGAATCTGCCAGCGCCGAGCCAGCGCCTCTACCAGAACAGTTGCCACATCGTTTAACACAAGCAGTCTTAGGATGGCGTCATGATAAGGCGCGTCGCGAGTTGACTGAGGTGAAACAGCTTTTAGAAGCAGCAAAGCAAACAGGTGATGCAAATACAAGTGATTTGCATTTGACTAAATGTCTTGCACTTACATCTGAGATTCACAGCATCGATCGTGCAAAAGCCTCATTGTCAACAACGGGCCAACGTTAACGACTTTACACGCTTTAGTACTGATGGTTGATTGCCTGTAGATTCGTCCCCTTCTACCATTCAATGTGGAAGGGGTGCAAATTAAACAAAACATCTTAGCTGAGGTTTCACCCTCATTATTACAGCCAATTTAGCCGAACTTTAGGCCAGACAAACTTAACGGACTCAATCAAACAATACTTTTGACTTTAGCAACCTATACAACCCAAATACACACTGAGCAAATATTGCCCCAACTGGGATATTTGGATCGCGTGTTTGGCGTACCCACAGAGAGACATGGCACGCAGAAAATCTAAAACAGCACAATCGATGAAGCGGTTTATGCAGGCGCTTGATGAAGCGCCTACTGGAAGCAAAACGAGCGCAGAGGCTGTGACAGGCGCTGAAGATGACGATGATGAGCAGAATGCCATCGTCATTGAGAAGCTAGTAAAAAAGGCGCGACGCGAGCGCAAAGTAAACGGATCTGCGGTTGCAGATGCTGTCTCGACAGTTGACGAGGCAGCGGCCGAGGCGCTTTATGCGCGTTTGCAGAATCTGGGCATCCGAATCGTTGATGATACAGTGCAATCAGATGACGATGAGCCAGTAAACCCTTATGCCAATATCCCAATTTATGGGGACGGCAATGATGATCCTGTCCAGACCTACCTGCGTGAAATCGGACGTGTTTCTCTGCTCAAGGCAGAGGAAGAAATCTGGCTTGCGATTCAATTGCTTGCACAGATCCGCATGGTGGAATTGACCGAACAGGCCAAAGATAATGAAGAATCTGCGGTTGATGCCAACGAGCGGGCAATGGTCGCTAACTACAATGACCTGCTCCAGTTTTGGCAAACGGTCTGCGAAGCAGCAAAAAAAATCGGTGTCGATCCCCCCGATCTGATCGCGTTTGTTTACGAGACACAGCAGTTGCGCCAGAGTTGGCGAAACAGTTTGTCATCTTATTTGCGCCAATACCTCAACAACGGTGGCTGGGGGTCAATGGAAAGCTGGAAAGAGCTAGCGCAAGGAATGTTTGCGCTGTTTACAGCAATCTATGTCATTCCAAATCGTTTATCTCAGCGTCTGCCCGAACATTTTGAGCAGCACGGTGTGTTGCCAACTACTTCGGAGTTTGAGCAATGGATGATCGATGCTGACCCTGATCTGGATTATAACGCTTACATGATTGACCATCTCGCTGAAGAAGCGAAAGTGTCGTTGACACGCGCCAACCTTCGACTGGTTGTGAGCGTTGCCAAGCGTTATATGAATCGCGGGATTCACCTGCTTGATCTGATTCAGGAAGGCAACGTGGGACTGTTGCGTGCGGTTGAAAAATTTGATGCAACGCGCGGTTACAAGTTCAGCACCTACGCAACATGGTGGATTCGCCAAGCGGTTAGCCGTGCAATTGCGGATCAGGCGCGAACAATTCGTATTCCAGTTCACATGGTCGAAACGATCAACAAAATCATGCGTATGCAGCGTGAGATGGTGCAGGGCTTGGGACGCGAACCTACGACGGAAGAACTTGCGTTGGAACTTGAGTTCCTTGACCAAGAAGAGGTCGTGGCGATTAAAGCGGCACTCAAAGATGATTTGCCAATTGATGCAACGTTGCGCCGTCGTTGGAAGCAGGCGGCTGGTAAAATCCGCAGCATTCTAAAGATTTCGCAAGATCCGATGTCGCTTGAAACACCTGTTGGGAGCGATGACGATTCAACAACGTACGGCGACTTTATTCAAGATGAAAGCGCGGCCGAACCAATCGACGCGGCTAGCAAAGAGCTGTTGCGTGAGCAGATCCGCTCGGCACTTGATTTCTTGACTGACCGTGAGCGTGAGGTGTTGCAAATGCGCTTTGGCTTGAAAGACGGCAAGGACCATACGCTGGAAGAAGTCGGCCGAAAATTTGGCGTCACACGTGAGCGTATTCGCCAAATTGAAGCAAAAGCACTGCGTAAACTGCGCCATCCGTCGCGTAGTCGTGCGCTTCGTGACTATCTGAGCTAGTGTTTGGGTGGTCAAGGTCTCAGGGTTTCAGCTAAGATTAAGTGCTGCTAGCCTGAATCGTCCTAAATGTAAATCAAATGCTCGCCGCAAGGTGGGCATTTTTTGATCTGGAGCGTCATGGATTTTGACACCATTTTTTCATTGAGCAATGCAGTTGTGATGCCGTTTTGGCTGTTGATGATTGCGCTGCCGCATTGGCGGTGGACCAAACGCATCATTAGTTCGCCGTGGATTGTTGCCCCCGTGGCGTTGATTTATGCTGTGTTGGTTATCCCGCAAGCGGGTGGGCTGCTGGGATCGCTGGCTAATCCCACGTTGGAGGGCATATCGAGTGTGATCGGGACGCCGGGCGGCGCAACGATTGGCTGGGCGCATTTTTTGGCGTTTGATCTGTTTGTCGGCCGATGGGTCTATTTGGACAGTCGCGCACGCGGGATTAGCGCGTGGCTGACGGGGCCTGCGCTGTTTTTTGTGCTGATGTTGGGGCCGATGGGCTTTTTGGCTTATTTGGTTGTGAGGGTGTTTTCGGCCGAAAAACTCCCCTCTAACTAAACAAAAGCACACACAAACTATGTGAGGAAACCAATATGTTTACGAAAGGTCTAGAAACACAACCGAACGAAATTTCAATCGACGCACTGCCAATCAACGGCACGATCCCAACGTGGCTAAACGGGTCGCTCCTGCGCAACGGGCCTGCCCAGTTTGAAGTTGGCACAGGCAAATACAACCACTGGTTTGACGGGCTGGCGATGCTGCACCGTTTTGGCTTTGATCAGGGTCAGGTGAGCTACCGCAACAAGTTTTTACAGTCACCCGAGTACAAAGGAAACAACGCGGCTGGCAAAATCAGCTTTGGCACGTTTGCCACCGATCCCTGCCGCAACATTTTCCAGCGGGTAATGAGTATCTTCAATGCAGGTGAGCCGGGTCACAACGGCAATGTGAACCTGACCAAGCTAGCCGATCAATTTGTGGCGCTGACCGAAACCCCGCTGCCTGTTGAGTTTGACGCGCAAACGCTGGAAACGGTTGGGGTTGTCAAATTTGCCGACGACATCGAATTTGTTAGCTCAACGGCGCACCCGCACTTTGACCCACAGCGCAACGCAGGTGTGCAGCATCTTATCGAATATGGGCGCGAATCAACCTACCGTTTTGCCTACATTCCCAATGAGAAGCCGCTGCGCCGTGAGAAACTGAGCCAGATCAAGGTTGGACAGCCGGGCTATGTTCACAGCTTTGGCATGACCGAGAACTATCTGATTTTGGCTGAGTTTCCGTTTGTGGTGAACCCGCTCAAAATTTTGCTGAGCGGCAAGCCGTTTATCGAAAATTTTGCATGGAAGCCCGGACAAGGCACGCGCTTTTTGATTGTGGACAAGAACACGGGCGAATTGGTGCGTGAGGTAAAGGGGGACGCCTGTTTTTCTTTTCATCATATTAATGCGTTTGAAGATGGGGACGATATTATTCTCGATATGAGCACCTATGAAGATGCCCAATTGGTCAATGAGCTATATTTGGCAAATTTGCGCGGCAAGGGTGGTGGCAAGCTGAGTTTTCCTGAATGCCGACGCTATCGGTTGCCTGCGGACGGGTCGCGGGCGACGTATGAGACGATTTCTGAGTACGGGATCGAACTGCCGCGCATCAACTATCGCTACAACGGCAAACCGTATCGTTATGTGTACGGTGGCAGTCTCAAGCGGCGCGATAACTTTCTGGATGCGTTGGTTAAGATTGATATGCACACGGGGCAGGGGATGCAGTGGCATGAGGAAGGGATGTATCCGGGGGAGCCTGTGTTTGTGGCTGCGCCTGATGCCATTCACGAAGATGAAGGCGTTCTGCTTTCCGTTGTGTTAGACAGCGCAGCAAACAGTTCCTTCTTGTTGGTGTTGGATGCCGCCACGTTTACTGAGATCGGCCGAGCCAGCGTCCCACAACACATCCCGCTCGGTTTCCACGGACAATATTTTAGCTAATAAAACGTAACCGAAAAACGCGAACGCACAAAGAGGCGTTTGCGTTTTCGTCCTTCAAGACACCGTCCATTGCCAGCTCTCTCAAGACATCTTCAAAAGTTGAATATGCCGTAATCCTTGTCATAATACATCTGACAGACTCAATGTTGATGTTCAGGAGCAAAATAAGATGGCAATTGGAGATGTGTTTGCTTGGGTATGGGATAACTTTGGTAGAGAGGGGTTGAGTTGGGGGTGGACAGCCGCCCAGTGGAAACGGGCTGGCGACCGTTATGCAGAGCGGATCAAGGAGGATTATGGCACGCTGATTGTGTTGGGGCAGGCGAACCGCAAGCCGCTGACCGACATGTACACCTATGTGCAGGTGCTACCTGATCACGTGACGGCGCTCAAGCGGTACGGACATAATGTGTTGATGGAGCAATTCATGCTGCGTCGTAGCTATCGACCTGAAAATGTGCAGCCGTATAAAGGGCAAACGCTTGTGCAGCAGGGTGATGATCTGTTTGTATTGGGCAAGCCAGGGGCTGGCAAGACGACGCTGCTAAAAAAGCTAGCAATTGAAACGGTTGAAGGGGAACTGAAACGCAAGGTCGATCGCAAATGGGTCAGCCGATTGCCGAAAAAAGTGCAAAATAAGTTATTGAAACAAACCGAGGTGATGCGCTTCCCCGTTTTTATCGGGTTAAAAGAGCATAGTGATTCGTCACGCACGTTGCTTGAATCGGTTGAGCATGAGTTGATGCAGTGTCGTTTTCCAGAGGGTGCGACCCCGTTTATTCAACACCTACTGCATTCGGGACGGGCGTTGGTGCTGTTAGACGGGCTAGATGAAGTTAATACGGAAGGAAGACAACGAGAAAACCTATTAGACGACATTCAGGTTTTTATGCGGACCTACCGCGAATCACAATTTGTGATTACCTGTCGTGTGGCGGCGACTGATTATTCGCTGGACGGTGTGCGTTATGTTGAAATGGCTGACTTCAACGAGCAGCAGATCCAGATGTTCGTGCGCAACTGGTTTGACGACAAGGTGCGTGCGGAGGATTGCATTGCGGAGCTAGAGAGAACGGAGAATAAAGAGTTACGCGAACTGGCACAGTCTCCGCTTTTATTGGGGCTATTATGTGTGGCGTATGATGAGACGAACACTTTCCCCCAACGACAGGTTGAGATTTATGAGGATGCGATCAATGCGTTGCTGCGCAAATGGGACAATAGGCGTCGTATTGAGCGAGATGGTATTTACAAAGGGATGCCTCATGGGCGCAAGGTGCATTTACTGTCGCAGGTTGCTGCAAAAAGTTTTCAAGACAATCGATTAGTTGAACACCGTCATTATTGGACAAATCAAATAAGCTTTTATATGGCAAAGTTAGTGGATGATCCCATAGATGTGGATCATGATGCGATTTTACAAGCGATTGCTTCGCAGCATGGAATGTTTGTTGAACGGGCAAAGAACTACTTCTCGTTTGCACATTTGACTTTTCAAGAGTACTTCACGGCAAAATATATTGTAGAACGTGGAAAATACGCCGAATTGATGGAGCATGCTAATGATACACGATGGCGGCAGGTATTCTTGTTGGTTGCTAGTTTGCCCGCAGAAGTAGATGCCCTATTTCTGCTATTTGCTAACCATGTCGAATTGATGCTTAAAGATGCCCATAATGTGCTAAAGATGCTGCGTTGGACAGAAGATATAGTGGCTGTAACTATGATGCAGACATCTATTAAGTTGCCAGCATTGAGAGCCTATATTTTTGCGAGTGCAAGTGCCAATGTCAGTTCCCGCACGATTATAAGTGCTAGAGCAAGTGCAAGTGTTAGATCTAATGTGAGCACTCAAGCAAATATCAATGCTCAGGCTGTTGATAAACTTAGGGCCATTAAACTTGATGCTGATATTGCGAAAGTTTATGTTAAGGCGTTTGATGTTGCTCGGATAGATACGGTGATTAGAAATATTGATAAATCTATCATTGATAATATTGTGAGAGATATAAAAGGTATTCAGTTTGAAACTCTAAAATCCTATTATCCTGAAGTGCAGGAGATTGAATATCAACTAAAATATCTTAGGGTTCCGTCCATTCAAGATTCTAGTAAGCTGTGGAATGATTTTGCCAACAACTTATATATTATTCTTGTTCACTATCGAAATTTGGTCGGATTGACATTGGTCTATGAAATGATTGAGCAGAAACGAGGTGAGCTAAGAGAGCTGTGGTTAATGAAGCAAGAGGCAAGAATGTTGCAGGTATATACTGAGGCTACAAAATTATATGTTGATTGCTTGCAGCTTGCTGTGCTTGATAACCGTGCGGCGGCTGAGGCGCGTATCTTTGCCCTTCCTGCGGCCAAGTCGTGAGTTGTGTACGGGCGTAAAATGTACGTTATGCATGTGAAAAGTGAAAAGCAGAAAGTGAAAAGTGATGTGTATGTCATACTTTCAACTTTTCACTTGGCACTTTCTACTTGTGGCTGCGCTATTCTATGAGAAGTCTATTTTGTCTGCATCCATTCGACTGCCATCGCGGCGAGGGTGGCTGCGCCGATGGGGAGGGCGTTTTCGTCCATTTGGAAGGTTGAGGTGTGGACGGGGTATTCGCGGTCCCAAGTGGGGTCTTTGACGCCGAGGCGTAGGAAGCAGCCGGGGGCTTTTTGGAGCATCATGCTGAAATCTTCGCTAGCCATGATGCGATCTTTCTCGAAGGCGTTGCCCTCGCCAAGCATTTCGTTAAGCGTGTCAAATGCGAGTGCAACCGCTGTCTCATCATTGACGGTTGGCGGGTAGCCTTTGTCGATATGTAGCTCAAAACTGCCGCCCAGCGGCTCCACAATCGAACAGGCGCGGCGCAACTCCTCGTGTAACTGCTGGCGAATTTGGGGCGTCATGCTGCGGATCGTGCCGCTGAGTTTGACCGTTTCAGGAATTACGTTTTTGGCAACGCCCGCGTGAATGGTGCAGATTGAAATAACGCCCGCTTCTAATGGATTGATGCGGCGGCTGATGACGTGGTTAACCGCTTGGATAACCTGTGCCGCCAGCAAAATCGGATCGTTGGCGATGTGCGGGCGTGCGCCATGACCGCCAAACCCCTTGATCTCCAAATCAAACATATCGGCCGCAGCCATCATTGCCCCAGCGCGTGTGCCAACCGTGCCAGTCACCGTGCGCGGATCGACATGCACACCAAACACCGCGTCCAAATTGTCGAGCGCACCCTCTTCGACCATGCGCTTTGCACCCGATTTGCCTTCTGAGTCCCATGCTTCCTCGCTGGGCTGGAACAGCAAACGAACGTTGCCGTTTAAGCGTCCCTCATCAGCAAACCCTTTTAAGATCGTTGCCGCACCCATCAGCATCGCCGTGTGTGCATCATGCCCGCAAGCGTGCATCAGGCCGGGGCGCTGGCTGTCAAACGCCGTCCCGTTGTCCTCTTGGATTGGCAGCGCGTCCATATCGGCCCGCAAACCAATCGTGGGGCCATTACCGCCAACGATGTGCCCGACGACGCCCGTTTTAGCGACGCCCGTTTCGGCCTCAATGCCTAAATCGTGCAGGACACTGTTGACCAACCGTGCCGTTTGCACCTCGGTATAGGTCAACTCAGGGTGCATGTGAATGGTACGCCGCCAGTCGCGGATTTGTTCGTGAAGTGCGTTTGCGCGTTGCAGAATTTCGTGGGGGGTTATGTGCTGTTGTGACATGGGGGAGGAGAGGGGGAAAGAATGAAGCATTCTTCATTCTTGGAGTTATTTTCTTTTGTTTCTTAAGGATTTGAAGAATTGTTGTAGGAGTTCGGCCGATTCCTCTTCCAAAACACCACGTGTGACACGAACACGATGGTTGAACCCTTCGGCCGATAAGACATCAACAATCGAGCCATCTGCACCAAACCGTTTGTCTGGTGCGCCATAAATTAGTCTGGACAACCGCGCCTGCAACATAGCACCTGCACACATTGGACAAGGTTCAAGGGTGCAATACAGGGACACACCACGGAGCCGCCAATTCCCTAAGAATTGAGCGGCCTGCTGCATCGCTATGATTTCTGCGTGCGCCGTGGGGTTGTTGTCCTGTTCTTTTCGATTAAAACCTGCACCAATGACGCTGCCAACACCAGAGGTACGATCGAAATGAACAGCGACGGCTCCGACAGGTACTTCGCCCAATGCCCTAGCCGTTTGTGCCTGCGAAAGAGCCAATCGCATAAACGTGGTGTCGCGTTTTGTTACATGCGCTTTTACCACCCTTGCATTATAACGGACGATGGATCAGAACACAACAGAAACTGGATCAAGATTGGTCAAAAATCATAAGCTTATAAAGCGTGAAGCATAAAGCGTAATCTGTATGTGGGTTACGTTTTGCTTTTTAGACTTTACGCACTTGTGAGAGCAGATCGTAGAGGGGACGTCGGGTTTTCGTCCTCTTGAATCCGAGCTTTTTCTCAGGTACGATGGAATTGTCCTGTCTTGGGAGCCGTTCTGTAGACACAACGCGCTCAAATTTGTTTTGTAGCCAACCCTAAGGAGACTAGATGCAGAGAAATTTAACGATTTTGGCGCTGTTCGCATTGATACTTGTCCTCATCGCACGCACCTGTGGCGGGCCTGCGGAGCCAGCCCCCGCTGTAACGCCCACAGAAGTCATCATTGAGCCTACGGAAACGGTGGACACTCCCACAGAAGAAAGCGTGCGCGAACTGACGCCAACACCTGCGGCAACAGAAACGACTGAGCCAGCAACGACTGAGCCAGAACCAACGCTGGAACCCACTGTTGAAATTATTCCAACGCTTACCTCAGAACCTGAAGCCTCTTTGATAGAAGAAGCTGATTGGGAGCCGCAGGTTGTGTCTAGCAGCCCCGCGCTGGGTGAGGAGGTGACGCTGAACGGGGCGATCACCATCCGTTTTGATCAAGCGATGGATCAGGCATCTGTTGAGGAAGCATTTTCGATTGATGGGGATATTGACGGCGCGTTTGTTTGGACGCGGGCGGACGAGGTGACATTTACCCCCGCTGGTCAGCTTGAGCGACAGCAGGAATATCAGGTGCAAATTGCAGCGTCAGCTCGCAGCGTGAACGGCAAGGCGTTGCGCGAACCGCTTTCGTTACATTTTCAAACGATTGGTGCGCTGGAGGTTAGTCAAATAATTCCGGCCGATGGGACGGCTGATGTTTCGGCCGATGCAACAATCACCATTCTATTCAATCGCCCCGTTGTGCCGCTTGTCAGCACAGGACAACAAGCTGATCTGGTGCAGCCGCTGACGTTCTTGCCAGCGATTGCGGGCGAGGGGGAATGGGTCAACACAAGCATTTATCGCTTTACACCAACCGATCCGCTGCTGGCGGCAACAACGTATGATGTTGGCATTGTTGATGGTTTGCAGGACGTGACGGGCAACGAAATGGTGCAGACGTTCGACGCATCATTTCGGACGGTTGCCCCACAGGTTGTGCTGATTAATGAGGGTGTTCAAGATGAAATTGCGCCCGATCAGACAATTTCAGTGACGTTCAACATGCCAATGAGTCAGCCAGAGACGCAGGCGGTGATTGAATGGAAGCCGCCTGTTGCAGTGACGTATAACTGGTCGGCCGATGGGCGGACGGTTGGCGTGACGCCTGTTGAACGGATGCAGCTAGACACAAACTACACGCTGTTTGTAGGTGAGTTCGCGATGGCGGCCAAAGGACGCGCTGAAATGGGCAGCCCGACGCTAGCGCAGTTTACAACTTTTCCCTTCCCCGCTGTTTCTGGCACGGCTCCTAATCCAGGAGAGGTTATAGATGGAGATGGGCTAACGTATTGGCGTGGGATCAGTTTCAACTTTGAAACGCCGATGAATCGCGACACGGTTCTCAACGACCTGATTATTGAGCCTGCGCCTGTCGATCCCACCTATTCTGGGGCTGATTTGCGCTATTATGTCGATTTTGCATTTGAGTATGAAACAGTTTATCGGGTGACCGTGCCTGCAACGGCGCAAGATATTTATGGAAATGAGATGGGCGAGGCGTATGTGTTTGAGTTTGAGACTGGCTCAGCGCCGCCCGTGGGCGCATTTAACCTGCCGCCCGTCCTGACTCAACTCAGCCGTAGTTTCCCCTCAAACGTCAACTTTATCTATCGTAATATCGAATCGGCATCGATTCGCTTGGAGCAGTTTGAGACGTTGCCCTTAGATCAACTGACGGGTTCATTTCATTATTATTACAATGGGGACAAGAATGGGGCTGTGGGTGAAACGGTTCGCGAATGGTCATTTGAATATGAACCTGCAACCGCTGGTGCAACAGAGATCGCGCTCGCAGATGGGAGTGCGCTGCCAAACGGCGTATACCGCTTGGTTGCCAGCTCGCCTCAACTGACGCAAGAGAACAGCGGCTGGCAAAATCAAGATGTCCTGCTGGTGATTGGTGAGACCAATCTGACGATCAAAGAGACACCCGAAACGGTTCACGTGTGGGCGACTGATTTAGATAGTGGTCAACCTGTTGCAGGGCGTGACCTGACGTTTTTCTATCGTAGTCGCGATGTCGTTCGCTCATTTGCAACCGCAGCGACAGATGAAAACGGGTTTGCAAGCGTGTCGAAAGCGTTCTCCGAAAGTGATTCTGACCGCTATTCGTATGACAACATATTGGTTCAAACGGGGGAGCCAGGTGAGTTTGGGTTTGGATTGGCAAGTACAGGGTGGAACACAGGGGTGCGGTCTTGGGATCTCAATGTAAGCGCAAGATCCTCACCTGAGAGGTCACAGTCGATGGTGTTGTACACTGACCGGCCGCTTTATCGCCCAGGTGATACGGTTCATGTGCGCGGCTGGGTGCGTGATAATAATTTCGGCCGATATACCATCCCAACGCCCGACACAATCGAACTTTCCCTCAGATCGCCTGATTATAACAACGAGCCGCTTGATCTGACGTTTGACCTAGACGAAAACGGCGGCTTCTATGGCGAATGGGTTATCCCTGAAGACGCGATGCTTGGTGGTTGGGTATTCAATGTTGATATGGAACGCTTTGATGGTAAGGCCGATCGCTCGATTGTGGTGGCTGAGTTTCGCAAGCCAGAATATTTGGTTGAGGTGACGCCGAGTGAGCCAGAGGCGTTGCGTGGTGAAGATGTGGAAATGGTGGTTTCGGCCGAATATTTCTTCGGCGGCGCAGCGGCTGGCCTTCCCATTGAATACACCATTTACGCCAATCCATACAACGAGCCAATTGAGAGGAGCGCGTACCAATTCTCTAATCGTGCTTATAGCCCTTACTCATATTATGGTGGGGGGGGATATGGATTTGGTAATTACGTCAATAGCGGATATGGCGAGACAGATGCCGCTGGTAATTACATTATCAAGATTCCAAATCGCTTGCTAGACGAGCAGGATGCTGGTGGGTTGAGACTTAGTGTTGAGGCCAAAATTGTTGACACCACAGGGCTTGCCGTGACGGGCAACGGCGAACTGCTGCTGCATCCTGCCGCTGTGTATGTGGGCAGCAAGCCGCAGCAATATGTGTCTGATGTAAACAGCGGCGTGGTGATTGACGTGATTACAGTCGATTGGAACGGGGAGACAGTTGCTGAACAATCTGTTGAAGTCGTGTTTGCAAAGCGTGATTGGAAAGCAATGCCGCATGATTTTGATCCTGGTCGCGTGAAGTGGGAAGCAGTTGATAACGAGGTCGCACAGGTGAGCTTGACCACCGATGCAAATGGGCAAGTGGTTGCTAGCTTTGCCCCCGAAGCGGGCGGCATTTATGTCGCTATCTCGACTGTGACCGATGCAAATGGACGCACGCACACGAACAACACAACGATTTACGTATGGGGGGACGAAACAACATGGCGTTTTGATCAGCAAGAGCGCCAGATGAGTTTGACGGCGAGTGAGGATCAGCTAAATGTTGGCGATTCGGCCGAGATTCTCGTCCAAGCTCCCTTTGCTGGTATGCGTGCGTGGCTGATGATTGAGCGCGGCGAGCTGATCGAACAGCGCCTCATCACGCTTGACGGCACAAGTGAAGTTTTGACGCTGGACATGCTGCCTGAGCACGCGCCCAATGTGTTTGTTTCGCTGGCGGCGGTTAAAGGTGCGGACGAGAGCGAGCGCCCCGTTGCCGATATTCGCTATGGGGTGGTAGAGCTACA
>JBMZDF010000031.1:0-23021 GCA_049614105.1 Promineifilaceae bacterium (SeqCode) | reverse complement strand
AATCCTCTGGCAACAACGTGTCGAGTTGATTATCCGCATCGTGGAAGAACTCCCATTGGAACCGCGAGCGCGGATGGTCGAGGTGCAGAGGGAGAGAGTAGATTCCTGCTTCGACGAGATCTTGAAAGAAATGTGTTCCGTAGCTTAGTTCAGGACGCCCGCCATCGGCCGATTTAACAGCCATCTCAATCAACACCTTTGTATTGTAGATGTCCGCATAACCAACTTTCACGCCCAGATCAAGATTGGTGCTGCCCCAGCGTCCGGGGCCAATCAGGATAAAAATCTCGTTTTCGAGCAGTTTGTTCAGTCGGCTCACAACGCGCCCGATCTCTAATTTGGTGACCCGATTGGGTATCTGGCGATATTTCTCAGGGTCAACAAACACCAAGTAGCGAATCTCTTCAACTTTGCCGTTGGGAACAAAGCGATTTTCGGTAAACAGGATGCGTTCGGCCGAAATATTGTCAGGAATCTGCACTCGTCCACTATCACGCCGCTGATTCAGCGGCCGACACTGCAACAGACACAGTTCAAAGTTTGTCTTGGGCCGCCCTGGAATAATTTTTACCGCAAACTCAACATCAACTGGCGTGCCGTAAGTCGCCTCAATTTGCATCAGCGAATCGCGCATTAACGCCACAAACCGCTGATTTTTGGTCAAGGTGTTAAACGTGAGCAGCAAATCATCGGGATCATCGATCGCGTTTGAGAATAGTTCGCGCAAATAGCCGCCCTCATCGGTAGAAGCGACAAAGCGCAGATGCGGGTAGCGGGCTAGCGGCAGGTCGCTAATCGCCAGCGTCTCAAATTGATTGCTGCGTAGGTTGATCAGATCGATTTGATGTTGTGAGTATTGACGAATGGCGCGGGCGGTTGTTTCAGGGCGCAATTGCGGATGGCTCAAGGCGATGAGACGCGGATAATCGGCCGAAACACGATCAACCGCGCGTGTTCCCATGCCCCACACAAGTCGCAAAAAGCCTTTCTCTCGTTCAATCTTGGGATGCCAGCGGAAGGGGTTTTGACTAAAGCCGACGCCTGCCAGCGCAGGGAACCAATAATCGCCAAACTGCTCGCCGCTGACCTCCTGAATCAAGATTGCCATGCGTTCGTCATAATCAATCAGCCCGTGCCGCCGCCGATAGAGCAGCGCGTCTGGGTTGAGCGTGCAGGCATAAACGCGCTTAATCGCGTTCATTAAATCGGCGATGTTTTCATCGGGAGAGCCTTGGTTGGGGCAAAAGATGCTGTCATATTTGCCTGCAAATGCTGTTCCAAAGTTATCTTCAAGCAGGCTAGAGGAGCGCACAATAATCGGATGGTTGCCCACTTTGCTCAGCAGCGATTGCAGGGAGTCGATTACATAATGGGGCAACTGTGCCGCAAGATGTAGTTCGACAAGGTGCGGATACTCTGTGCGAATCTGGTCGAGCGGCTTGTACTTTTGGTTCATCGTCGCTTCCAGATCGTTGGCGGCGCGGAAATCGTACATGACGTTTGTGCCGATAAAGAACGATTCTGGAATGGAGATGCGCAGGGGTTGGTCGGTTTCGGCCGAATGTTGCTGCAAAATCTTCCATGCAATTAACATCCCCGTCGACTTCCCGCCAATTTTGCCCTCACCAATGCGACGCTCGTTGATAAATTGTAGGTCCGCGATGCTCAACACGCGCTTTGCCACCGCAATCAAAGGAAGTTGATCGGTGATCATGCCGCGAATCAGCACAACCTTGATTTCCTCAAGATGATGCTCGATCGGTTCGCGCTCCGCCGCAGGCAGCGCCTCATAGAGTTGACCCTGCTCGAACAGCATTCGCCAAGGCGCAATTTCGGGGTTAAACGTCAGTTCGGTGCTGTTGGACGGGTTTATTTGCTTTAACGCTTCGCCCACAATTTGTTCAAAGAGTGCTTGCGGCAGATTATAGGCAAAATGAAAATCGGTCTGGAAGTTGCGAATACGGGCGCTGCGTTCCTCCCAAACGGTAAATGATTCAAATTGATAGGGGCTGTAAAGGCCCTCGCGTTTTTGAGATTCAAGCGCCCGTTCTTCGACTTCTCGCTCGAATGCATCCTCGGTCAGCACGCCGCGTTCATAGAGCGCCTGCCGCATTTGCGCCCTTATTTTGTCAGACAAAATCGGATACTGAGCGAGTTTAATATAAATGTCGACGGTGGCGGTAGTGCTGCGAATAGGGTGATCAAGCATGGGAAAGGGGAGGAGAAATGAAGAATAGAGAATGAAGAATGAAGAAATAAGTGGCAATGCATTTGTTCGTTATTCTCTGTTCACCATTCGCTTTCTCTTACGGTATTTGTCGGGCAAGCCATGTGATTGCTAGGCTGCCGCGTGCGGTCCAAGCAAACGTGCGAATCCAGTTTGTGCTGACGAGCGTACGGTGTGCGGTGACGTCAAAGCCGCTGTCTAGAATGCCATGTTGGGCGGATGAAACAAAGACGGTGACAAACCAGATGAGGCCCACGAGTGCAAATCCTAACACAAGTTGCCATGATGGGATCGATTTCGGCCGAAACCAAAGCAACGCTCCCGCTACCGCCAGCTCCAAAACCATCGTTGGCAACACAATCAGCGTAATCCGCCACTGATGCCCCGCTTGAAAACGCACATATTCATCCAGCCCAACGCTCGCAAACAGCGGATAATGCACGACCTGAATCGTCCAAATTAGACCAGCCAAAAATAATGTGACGGCCGCTTGGGTTAATAGTAGCGATTTACTCATAAGGTCAACGTGCGTAACCGTGCTGCTGCCGTCAAACCAGACAGCGCCGCCCCTTCGACTCGCGCCCCTTCAAAGGCATCGCCTGCAAAAATAATTGGGGCTGTTTGAGTAGAAACGAGACACGGTTCTGGGTGCAATTGGGTTGGAATGCTGTATTTCCAACGCTGCACGCTGCTGCTGAGGATTGCTCCATCGCCAATAAGCGGACGCGCGGCTGCGATTAGTTTCTCCGCAACGACAGCCCGATCGCTCTCCCAATGTATGCACGTAAATTGCGGCCCCGCATGAATTGTGACAGATGGGTGATCCGAAACGCCTTTCTGCTGATTGTCAGCTACCCAGCTAATCGGTTCGTTTGTGGTCGGCCAAACGCCGCCTGGGGCATGGATCGCACTCGGCCGATCAAGAATCGCCATCACGGCAAAGCATGGATTAAATTGGATCGCTTCTAATGAAGCGCGAACGGCTGGTTCAAGCGTGATGTTGCCGCTGTCGATCAGGGTCAGTGTTTGTTCGGCGGGTGGGGTGAGGATTAGGGTTTCGGCCGAAAATTGTTCTCCCCCTTCCGTTGTCACCATAAATTGCCCACGATGCTCAATTCGCACAACCCGCGTCGCGGTATGAACGTTTAAATCCTTGGCAAGATGTTTGGCAACGGCCGTCATGCCGCCCACACCAATGTAGCGCGGTACGCCATTAAAATGTGGTTCGCCAGCACCATCATAAAACCCTTGCGACCATTCGCGCACAATGCCCGCATCTAACCACTGATCAACATAGCACCGCATCGCGTCGGAGCGCACCGTCAAATATTGTGCGCCGTGATCGGCACGCCCCATTTGTTCATCAAATGGCAGCCTCCGACTTGCCATACGTCCGCCCACGCCGCGCCCTTTATCGAGCACTGTCACCTTATCAAACGCCGTCTGTAATTCTGTCGCGGCCATCAGCCCCGCGATACCTGCACCGATCACTAAACAAGACTTCATGTTTAGATTGTAGCGAACCGGCTCTCTCTGGTAAACGAAGTCGAAACGCAAAATGCGCAAGCCGTCAAGCTTGCGCATCATTTGATCAGTCAACTAATCGATTGTTTCGATGCAATTAGCTAGAAAGTTGCCCCTTCACTAGCTGGCTGCGAGCGGCCAATAGCGTGTCGCGGATGTGCTTTGGCTCTGCAATCGCGTGCATTGTGCCTTCTGCACCCATCATCCCGCCCATTCCAGCGGTCTGTACATCAACGCGCCAAATGCCTAACCATCGCATAACGATGCCTTGAGTCATCATTATGTCGGTGACTCTGTCTAGTGGAATCGCCTTCCGTTCTAGGTTGAAGACGCCTTGATGAACTCGCAACGTCTCGCCGTCTAGCTCATACCGCAGTCCGTTTGCATATTGCTCAGCGTACCAGCGATAAACAACAATGTATACAATGTATAGCAGGCTCATCCAGACTGCATGGATGCCTAGCCAGCGCAATGCAAACTTTTCCTCAAGAATAATTGGTATTGAGAGCATTCCATACATGGTTGCTGTGAATAACCCCATGCCGACAAGGTTTGTCCAGTATAGATACTGCTTCAAAGCAGATTTTTGGATCGAAAACGGGATTTTAGTGGTCATGCCCATTGCTCCTTTTGAATGCTGAAATAGATTCACACACTCATCAGTGCCGGAGGACGGGTTTGAATTGGCTACAAGTCTCGATCAACGATAGCTGAGGGTGGCTCATAACCCGTTTCTCATGGCCGTTTTGTTTCAGTACTTACTTTACGGAGGCATGCTTATTTCGTTGCGTGTTCTCCTCGCAATCTATGTTTTGTTAATACTTTGATATAGATCCTCTGTAGCTACGATTGCCCGATCATGTCAGAGGTCACGAGCCAAAAACCAGCAGGCGCAGTTATTCCAGAGCTTTGTCTATACTGAGCAAGTTCCGTACTTCATTAAATCCTCACCCCTAAGTGTGCAAAGATCGCCAGTTGCTGATAACCTTGTGTGTCCGCAAAAATTCCGGACGAAGGAAACGTATTATGGTCAATATTTACTACGAAAAAGATGTTAATCCGTCACTGATTAAAGAAAAACGTGTGGCGATTATTGGATATGGTTCGCAGGGACACGCGCACGCGCTTAACCTGCATGATAATGGCGTTGACGTAACGGTTGGTCTGCGCGAGGGCAGCAAATCACGAGCAAAAGCTGAAGCGGCTGGCTTAAAAGTTGCGTCTATTGCTGATGCGGCAAACTGGGGCAACGTCATCATGATTTTGGCCCCTGATACACGCCAACCGATGATCTATCGTGATCAAATTGAAGCGAATCTTGAAGATGGCGACACACTGATGTTTGCGCATGGCTTCAACATTCTGTATGACACCATTCAACCGCCTGCAAATGTAGACGTGAGCCTGTGTGCGCCAAAAGCACCGGGGCATCGCGTTCGCGAAGTGTTTGCACACGGCGGTGGTACACCAACGCTGATCGCAGTTCACCAAGACGCTAGCGGCGCGGCCAAAGATTTGGCGTTGAGCTATGCTTGGGGAACAGGCGGCACACGTGCAGGTGTGATCGAAACGACATTCAAAGATGAGACAGAAACTGACCTGTTTGGTGAGCAAGCTGTTTTGTGTGGTGGTGTTTCAGCGCTTGTTAAAGCTGGTTTCCAGACGCTTGTTGAAGGTGGCTACGAACCAGAAATGGCTTACTTTGAGTGCATGCACGAGCTGAAGCTGATTGTCGATCTTTTCTACCGTGGCGGTCTCAACTTCATGCGTTATTCAGTTAGCGATACGGCAGAATGGGGTGACTATGTTGCTGGCGATCGTTTGGTGACGGAAGAAACCAAACATCAAATGAGCCTGCTGCTCCAAGAAATTCAAAGCGGTCAATTTGCGCGTGAATGGATTGCCGAAAACGAGAATGGACGTCCAACATTCAACGGTCGCCGTCGTTCTGAGCAAGATTTGCTGCTTGAAGAAGTTGGCGCGAACCTACGCTCAATGATGCCATTTGTTGATCCTGTTGTGATTAAACCGGGTGATTAAATGAGCTAATTGTATAAAACTTTATACGATTTAGTTAGACATGACAATAGCGGCGGAAACGATCCGCCGCTATATTTGTCACCAGAAAGCAGAATCGGTGTTGACGAGCAGTACCTCTACATGAGTGGAAATAAGGCAGTACTAGCAATTATCGAACCCTAATTCGGTAGTTGCTTTATTTATCCTTGTTTTCCATAGCTGGCAAAGCCAGTTTGTGTGTTGTTAGCTGTGTGACGGTAAGGGAGTAAGACGATACCGTGAGTAATTAACCACTCCAACCATAACTACGTGTCTTCATGATGAACCTCCATTAAATGGAATTGTCATCTGCTTTTAGCTGGCTAAAACCAATACTGGAACGGAACAATACGTTAGTGAAAATATAAAATTGAAGGTCTAAATGGCTGTTGAGGATTAAGCTAACTTTGGTGTGCCCAAATCAACTTAGATGATGTTATTATAACACAGAATATCTGACAATTTCTATACACTCTTCTCGTAGAGTTCGAGTAGCCTGAATTCGGCCGAATCTAATACCTCGATAAGTGCCTCTAATTCGGCCGAAAGTGCCGCCAAACGCTCATAATCACCCCCAATTGCATTAATTTGTCCCTCGATCGCCTGTTTTTTGCCCTCCAAGGCCTCAATTTCGCCCTCTAAACGGGTTAATTCCTTCTTTTCCTTCCAGCTTAGAGTTTCCTGAGTTTCTCGCTTTGGCTTCGTTTTTGGGGCAAAAGCCGCCTTTTTTGCTGGCTGCTTTTCAGGTTTTTGATCCTCTGGTCGATAGGGAGAAGGGTAGCGCGAACCGATTTGACCCTCATCAAATAGATAAATGAAGTCGACGTTGCGATCAAGAAAATAACGGTCATGACTGACAACGACTAAACAGCCGTTGAAATGATCTAGAAACTGTTCTAGCACCTGCAACGTCTGAATATCTAGGTCATTTGTTGGCTCATCTAAAAACAAAATGTTTGGCTGTTGCATCAGAACGTGCAGCAAATAAAGCCGTCGTCGTTCCCCACCGCTCAGACTGCCAATCAGCGATTGTTGCTCAGCACGGGTAAACAAAAACCACTCCAGCATTTTTGCAGCTTCGACAGGCTCGCTCTGGTTGGTTTGAATGAGCGCCATGTCTCGGTTGATAAAATCAATAACCTTCATCTCATCGATCAAGTTGCTTGCCTGCTGATCATAGTAGCCAAGATAGACCGTCTCCCCCCACGATATATGCCCTGTGCCAGTCGGTAGCCGCCCCGCCAAGACGTTGAGCAAGGTGCTTTTGCCTGCCCCGTTTGGCCCCACGATGCCGATACGATCCCCTTTTTCGAGGGTGAAGTTCACGCCGTCAAATAGCGGGATGCCGTCGAAGGCAACGCTGAGATTTTCGGCCGATAAAACACGCGTCCCCAGCCGTCTACCCGCCAGCGCCATCGCAACGCGCTGATCGTTGCGATCATAGCTGCCGCTCATTAGCTCCTCGACCCGCTGCTTGCGTGCTTTTTGTTTTGTGCCGCGTGCCGTCGGTGCGCGACGCATCCACGCCAGCTCCCGCTTGATCAAACTTTGTCGTTTTTCCTCTTTCTTCGCCAGCATCTCCTGCCGCTCGGCTCGCTGCTCTAGGTAAGCACTGTAGTTGCCAGGGTATTTGACTAACTGACGCCGCTCAAGCTCCAAAATCTGATTGGCAACATGATCTAAGAAGTAGCGATCATGCGTCACCATCAGCAGCGCCGAGGGCATGCTGCGTAAATATTGTTCCAGCCATGTAATTGTGCCAGCATCAATATGATTGGTCGGCTCATCGAGAATCAACAGATCGGCTGGATCAAGCAGGGCGCGTGCGAGCGCAACGCGCTTTTGCTGCCCGCCGCTCAGCGTGCCAATTTTGGCAAAGAAATCAGTAATCCCCAACTTAGTCAAAATGGCTTTGGCCTGTGCTTCGGCCGACCAGCCATCCTCCGCATCCATGCGCTGTAGCACCGTTTCAAATTGAGCACGCACCGCCTCATCCTGTGGGGATTCAGATAAGGCGTGGCTGACCTGCTCATATTGATGGAGCAACGCCATTTGCGCCGAGTCGCTACGGTAAAGGGTGTCCAGCACTTGCAGATCGGGATCTAACGTGGCCTTTTGCGAGAGAAATTGGATGCGAACTTTGCCCCAAATTTTTACTTGCCCATTGTCCGCGTTCTCATCTTGTGTGATGAGGCGCAGCAGGGTTGTCTTGCCGCTGCCGTTTCGGCCGATCAGACCAATTCGGTCGCCGCTGTTGATTAACAGGTTGACCTGATCAAGTAAAACTCGTTCGCTAAACTGTTTGGAGACGTTTTCAAAGGTGACTAAGTTCATTATCTGCGATTGTACCGAGCGATGCATAAAACGCGTAGCGACAGGTCAAAATTAGCGCAAGTGTTGAACTCATATTAGTGAGTAGCCACACATACGGCATCAAATGCGGAGTTTCGCTACGATGTGTCTATGATAAAACGAGCGTTGATCGGTCTTATACTATTTGCACTTGTATTGGGTGGGGTTTGGGTTTGGCGCGGGCGTGGTGTTTCGGCCGAAGCGCCCACCTCAAGCGTCGTTGCCTCGTTGTCTGCCCCAGCGGCCGATGGTTTTGCCAAGGCGACCGAGGCCAACAATATCGAGTTCCCGCGCGATCTGGGGCCACATAACGACTATCAAACAGAATGGTGGTACTACACAGGCAACCTTGCGTCAGAGACAGGGCGTGAGTTCGGCTTTCAATTCACAATTTTTCGCCGTGCGCTTGAGCTGCCACAGCCCAATGCTGAAAATGACTCCAATTGGCGCACCGACCAAGTCTATCTTGTCCATTTTACGGTGAGCGATATTGAAAATGGGGCGTTTTATCATTCGGAACGCTACAGCCGAGGCGGTGCTGGGCTGTCTGGCGCACAAGCAAGCCCCTACCGCGTGTGGGTTGATGATTGGTCTGTGGATGAGCTAGCTGACGGCACGATCCAAATGAGTGCAAGCGGCGCACAATCTAGCGAAGGGGAGCCATATGCGCTTAACTTGAACTTGACACAAACGATGGCTCCTGTGCTGCATGGCAAAGGTGGATTAAGCGCCAAATCGCTCGAAGCGGGCAACGCCAGCTACTATTATTCGTTGATTCAGCAGCAGGCGGTTGGCACGGTGCAGGTAGGGGACGAGACGATTGAGGTGCGCGGCAAAGCTTGGAAGGATCACGAATACAGCACAAGCGTGTTGAGTGAAGGCGCGTTAGGCTGGGATTGGTTCTCGCTCCAATTTGATGATGGCTCTGCGCTCATGCTGTTTGAGATCCGTAAAGCGGGGGGTCAGGTCGAGGCGGCAAGCAGCGGAACTTTTGTATATCCTGACGGCCGAACGGTTGATTTGGCGTTAGGCGATTGGGAATTAGCGGTTGATCGCCGTTGGAAAAGCCCGAATACAGATGGAAACTATCCTGTGGCATGGCAACTGGAAATTCCAGAGGTCAAGCTGAGTATTGGCGGTGAGGCGAAAATGGACAATCAGGAGTTGACGCTGACAACAGGTGCGTATTGGGAAGGCGCGGTTGAGTTTGAGGGGGTGCGTGAGGGGGCTGCAATTTCGGCCGAAGGGTACATCGAAATGACAGGCTACGGGGATTAACGTTTGTTCGGCATTCGGTGTTCAGTTCATCTTATCGAACCGAATACCGAATACCGTTTGCCCAAGGTGGCTAGGAGTGGATGACGACGTAAACTTGTGGACGCAGCCTAGTTTCTACATAAAGATAGCGACTTACTGCCCCTTCGATATGAGAATGTAGTTGTTTCCAGTCTGCTCTGTATTGACTGGCCGCGTCTTGAATCACATCCGCAACACCTTCGATCAACTCACTTTCGTCCTTTAGGTCAATAAATCCTTCACTCGTGACTTGTGGTTTGCCGATCAGCATGGCGTCCGAGTTTAGACGCACGGACGCATGGAAAAAGCCTGCGCGTGCCAAGCGTTCGCGGTTGCGGATTTGTGGGAAGCCGACTTCGCCTGCGCTGCCGCCTTGCACAAAGATGTAGCCGCCTCGCATGCGTGGCTGTACGTCAACCGTTGTTTCGGTCAGCTCAACGGGTGTCCCGTTCTCAATGACGATCACATTTTCATCTTTCATGCCCATCTGTTTAGCGAGTTTGCCGTGTTGACGGAGTTGACGCAGCTCGCCGTGAATCGGGATCATGAATTTCGGCCGAACCAAGTTAATCAACAGCTTCATCTCATCTTGGCTAGCGTGCCCAGACACATGCACCATTGAGTTGTTTTCGTACAACACCTCAGCCCCTTTCTGGAGCAGCATGTTGATGATGCGATTAATTGTTTCCTCGTTCCCCGGAATCGTGTGGGCGGAGATAACAATCGTATCCCCTTCTTTGATCTTGAGTTTGTGATGGCGACCACGTGCCAAACGACCCAGAACAGACATCGGTTCGCCCTGCGAGCCAGTCGCCATAATCGCGACCTTGTTATCAGGCATGCCGTTTGCTTGACTCACATCAACAATTAAATCGTCTGGCAAATCTAAATAGCCAAGCTTCTGCGCGATTTTGACATACTCGCGCATTGAGCGTCCCGCAATCGCCAGTTTGCGCCCATGCACATGCGCCGCATCAGATACTTGCCAAATGCGTGAAATCAATGAAGCAAAACTGGCGACAATGACGCGCCCTTTCGCTTCTGCAAACACATTTTTCATTGCGCCCGTAACGACCTGCTCCGATTGTGTCCAGCCTTTAACCTCAGAGTTGGTGCTGTCCGCAAGCAGACACAACACGCCACGCGCTGAAAATTCAGACAGCTTGGCAAAATCTGGAGGCCATCCATCAACAGGGGTGTGATCAAACTTGTAATCACCCGTATAAACAATCAGCCCAACTGGCGTCGTGATTCCAAACCCAACGCAGTCTGGGATACTGTGCGTCATGTGGAATGGTTCGACCAAGAATGGCCCAACCGCAAACGCATCCCCTGCCTGAATCGTCTCTAAACGCTTGCCAGACTGTTTGCTCTCGCGCAGTTTGGAAGATATTAGCCCAGCCGTTAGCGGCGTTGCATAAATCGGCGCGTCCGTGTTGCGCACGAAATAGCTGATTGCCCCAATATGGTCTTCATGGCCATGGGTAATCAATATTGCTTTCACTTTGTCGAATTTATCAGAGAGGTAGTTCCAATCAGGAATAATCGAATCGACCCCCAACATATCGTTGTGCGGGAACATAATGCCAGCATCAATGATGAGGATCGAATCTTCATACTCGATCACCGTCATGTTCTTGCCAACCTCCCCACAACCGCCGATGGGGATAATACGTAATTTTGAACTCATTTAATTTTCCTTAAGTAGGGCAAGTGGCACGAGGGAATATCTAAGGGACTTGGTTGTATTGACACAAACTTGTTCCTACGACACACGCTAGAAGCACTTGCGCGATTAGGGGCTTGGCAATGACAGAATCAAAAGGTCAACACTCTAATAAAGAAATGAAGAAAACAGGACGAACAACAATGACTAAAGCAGGGTATTCTCTAGTCTCATTTCTCTTCTAAAGTACTCACCTCTGACTCTGTCACACGCTAAGCCACATGTAAACAGCGAGTATTAAAGCAGCTTCGATAACCGCAAGCAAGGCGGTATAGGCCCAAAGACCCATCGGTAGGGCCGAATTCATTTGCTGCTCGTCATCTGGAATGGCAACAACTGGGTGCAAGACGCCTGATGATTCACCCATGACAAGATGGACAATCGCCACAGAAATATTGTCTGATCCGCCGCGTTCATTGGCTAGATTAAGAAGCGTTTGCGTTGCTTCTTCAGGGGGTGTTTCCTGTGCGATCTCCGCTATCTCTTGGTCGCTAACGTGGCGATTTAGCCCGTCTGAGCATAAGAGAAGGCGATCCCCATCGGTTACTTCAACATTAAATAGATCGATTTGTGGGTCACGTGAGGGGCCGAGGCTCGATAGAATCACGTTTCGGCGAGGGTGCGTGAGCGCCTCCTCGGCCGTAATCGCGCCCTCAATCACAAGCTGCGCCACAAGACTGTGATCACGTGTGATTTGAGTTAGCTCCCCACCGCGCAAAAAGTAGCCACGGCTGTCACCGACGTTGGCAAGGATTGCATGCCCATTTTGAATGAGGGCTGCACACATGGTTGTTGCCATGTAGCCACCCTGTCCGCGTTCTGATGCGAGCTGCCGCAGGTCGTCATTTGCCGTTTGAATTGCGCCGAGCAGGCGTTCGGCCGAATCTTCCTGCTCACTATCGACATAATGGCTAATTGTTTGTTCCGTTGCCATTTGGCTAGCGACATCACCAGCCTCCGCACCGCCAACACCATCCGCCACAATATACAGCCAACCCAACCCGTTCCGCTCATTGTCGGTAGAAGGTTCCCAAGACGCAACGAAATCTTCGTTATGTCCACGTACTCGGCCCACGTGCGTCCGTAAGGAGGCTGTTACTTTGTCGATCTTCAGCATACTATCGCACACTATATAGTCAAATGTAGGTCGCGGCAAGCGAAAATTACGAAACACTAGTACGCAGAGGCGTAAATAGCGAGTCGCCATGCAGCAACTTGCGTATCAAAAAATTATTAGCACCAATTTCACACAAACTCTTTTCTCGTTGCGAGTTATCAACTCGCTTTTGCACAGTCTGATACGCGGTAGGAACACCTGTATCGCTTCAACAGCGATTACATTTTATTGAGACGTTTGCCTCTGTGTTTAAGTATGACACAAGATATTAAATATGCTTATTATTGCTATTGTGTAGTACTAGTGCCATCTCACACATGAAATGATAGCTATTGTTTTAACCAACGCGATACACCCTTAAGTGTGCCGCCGAAACACGTTTTCGTCAAAGTAATCGCGACAGTTCGTTAGGGCAATATGGTGAATGGGGACGCAATTGGTGCGCGGCGTCGTTGAAGCTCAAAATCCCGTCCATCTGGAAACTCAAAAACCTGTAATTGATCGCGGTCGATATGCAGCGTGACATAAACAGTTTCAGTTGCGTTCTCTACATCAATTTCAACGCTCACATCACGATGAATGCCCGCATCGCGCCATGTGTAGCCCAACACGTCGCCCAGTACACCTTCCGCAAGTTCGGCGCGGACAACAACCCAAATAGCAAGGTCGCTGACAGTCATTGGCACATTAATGGTGGCAACCCCTCCTTCATACTGAACTGGCTGATTTGCTGAAACAACATAATTGCCTTCGTCTGTGTTGAAAGGGAAGGTATGAACCTGATCGTTATGCTGCGCGGGCATGTCACCACCTGGGAAGTCAAACTCTCCGACGGGATTACCATCTTGGTGCAGTTGGGCGTAGAGGATATTGGTGGAAGCACCTGGCACAATATCAACAACAATATTTTCATTAACCCCGTTCTGTAACGGAGCGAACCCGATAATATTGCCCGGTGTCTCCTCTGGCGTTTCAAACATGATGGTCACCCAGCCTGGCCCATCGCTGATTACCCGTTCAATGGTGACAGTGTTTGAAATGACAGGCTGGTTGAGAATGTAGATGTCGGGTGGATAAGTGACGCTAAAGCTTGTTTGAACAGGCAAACCTTGAACCTCAATAATAGGATCGCTGGCTGGTTCAAATCGGCCGATTTCTCCCCCATCTGCATATAAAACCGCGTGCAACGTTGGGGTGGCAAGACGCCAAATAATCGGGATGGGAATCTGTGCATAGACGCCAGCGCCCCGCACAACATAAAAGCCCACCATTTCTCCTAACGCACCATTCGCATCGCTGTGAATAGCTAGCCAGCCCGCTTCGGTGGCGACAAGCGACTCCGCAATGATAATGCCGTCCTCAAACACTTCTTGTTTGAGCATGACGACTTGCGGGGTGATGATTTGCAACTCAATGGCAGCGAGCGCTTCAACCGCGATCCCATCCACCATAGCGATCTGATGGATCGACGGGTCGAATGCGTCCCCTTCGCCTGCAAACAAACGAGCGGTGAGCGTTGACCCAAGCAGGAGCGGATCAACGTCAATCTCGATGCCGTTTGTTGTGCCTGCATACAGCTTCAGCGTGACTAACTCAATGTCGCCGCTGGTTAGTTTGAGCCACCCATCTTCGGCCGAAATCACCTGCTCAACGCGCACAATCCCATCATCCCCAACCGTCTGATTCTCTAGCTTAATCTGCGAACGGACTGGTTCGGCCGTTGCAGTTGGCTCAGGGACACGGGTTGGCGGAATGGGGGTCGGCGTTGCCGTTGGTGGAATAGAGGTTGGCACGGTCGTCGGGACAACGACCGTTGTTGGTTCTAGTGTTTCTACTGGTTCTGTTTGACCTGCACAGGCCGCTAGGATAAGGGCAAATAGCCCAACGAGTAAAGTTCGATGCATGCGTGTTCTTCTTCCTAAACCGAAATCGTTCAAATTGTAGGAATGAGCGCCGATCTCGTCAATTCTCGTAACCAAGTTTATGAGGGAATCGGTGTTTTTAACCTCATTTTATGAAAAAGAGCGGCAACCAGTTGCGTGCCACCGCTGGCGGATGAATCAACAGTTCGCGCACGATGGGGGCGCTAACGCCGTCCTGTATGCGGGCGATGGTGTAAAGATTGATGTTATCGGCCGATAAACTCGAAGTCATCGCCAGTGAAACAGTCACGGTGGCGGCGTTTGCCAGTGGGCCGTCCCATATAATTTGATGCGAATCGATGTGTGCTGAACCGCTGCTTGTGCTGAGTGTACTGGTCAAAATGCCCTGTTCGGCCGGCAAAAAGATAGTGGCGTTGAGGGTTCCGCTCAGATCTGTGTTGGTCATTTGGAAGGTGTAGGTGATCGGGTTGCCGAGGGTGGTAAATTCGGCCGAAAGCACACTCTGCGTCATATTGGGTGTCTCAACCCACACGCTGGTTGTTCGTTCAAACGTTAGTTGATGCCGAGCGTAGAAAAACTCGACAAAATTATCAATTTGCTGTCCTGCGCTGCCTGTGACGGTCGCTTGATAACGGATCTGATGTTCGCCTCCGCTGGCTAGGGGGCCGCTCCAGCGAATCTGTCGTGTGGCGGCGTCATAGGTTGCGCCAGTCAGCGTGAGCGGATCAAGCGTGAGCGAGATGGGCAAGGTATTGGTGACAGTTGCCATGTTTTGCGGTGCGTCGGGCAAGTTGCGCACGGTGAGTGTGAACATGCGTGTTGCGTTGTTGGCGGTCGAGTATTGGTCAACTGCCAACGTTGAGTCACCCAAATCGCTTAGCCAGCCGAGTGATTGGTTAATAATGTTTGCCGAGACGCTATCTGTCAAAATTTCAGGCGATGCCCCCCAGAAAACGCTGCGCCAAGGGGCGTCTGAGGCGGGTGCTTTTGAAACGATGCCTGTTGCAAACCCTGCATCACTCCAGCCCACCGCTTGCCCACTAGGAACAAGCCCGCTGTTATATTGATCGTAATCGTCGAATTGGAACGTGTGGTTTCCGCCAAACTCGCTTGGCAATGCACCGCGACTGTCGCCAAATAGGTGGCTCATGGGGGTATCGACCTGCCATTCTAAAACGCCTAAATATTTGCGGAACGGGCTGTTGGTGTGGTGCGCTAAAATTGACTGCCCTGTTAAAAATAGGCGTCCGCCTTGGTTTAGGTAGTTGTGCAGGTTTTCGGCCTCGTCGGGGGTTAGCGGCTGGAACCAATCTGCGCCTGTGTACCAAATAACGATGTCATATTGGTTGAGGTATTCGGCCGAAATTGACCCACGGCCATCATCTAGCTCCCAACCAACGTTCCAATAATCATAGGAGATACCCAATCTGTCTAGCTCGTTTTGGTAACGGTCTTCATAGTTGAACCAGCGGTCATCATCGACAAAGAGGATGTTGCCGGGTGTTTTGTGCTGCACGGATAGGGTGGCGGCGTGGGTGTTAGTTTCGGCCGAAAGTATATCTGAGAATTGTGAGCCAAAAGCAATGTTAGGCGGCACTGTCACTGAAACAGTCACAACCGCCGCCTCGCAGGACTCAATCTCAACGGAGGAGGGCGTGATCGTGGTCGGCCAAGGCGAATTGCTCTGTAGCTCAACGGTACGGCTTGCGGTTTCGTCCAGATTGGCGATAGCGACCGTATAGCTTACTTGGTCACCCGGAAGCACAAATGCATCAATCGGATCATGCAAAAATTTCAATCCTGTGTATGCTGTTTGATCGCTAAAATAGTCAAGCGTGTGCCCCAACAACTCGGTTCGTGTCCCTCCTGTGCGAACGCCTTCGAGGCCAAAGCCAAAATAGACCAGTTTGTACGGCTTGCATATGCTATTTGCCAAGGCGGCCGTTGCCCCGTCTGCTGTTTCAAATAGCGGTGTTGCTAAACTAAATGTGCTTGGTACGGCCTGTTCCAATTGCGTTTGATTGTCGGCGCTGTCGCCGCCATTTAGCTCAAAAGTAAACCCTGCAAACTGAGGAATATGCGCTGTGCCTGTTAGCCCGCTGGGGTCGCCAATGCCAAGGAACTTCCCACGTAGGTGTCCCTTCCACCAAAGTTGCACCCCCAGCGATCCGCCATCTAGGCTGGCAAGATTTTGACCGCTTAGCAATAAGTTGCCACCTGCATCCAGATAGTCAGAAATCACGTCGCCTGCCGAGATTTCCCCGGGGGAGTTGTACGGGTCGGACCAAATAACGGTGTCATACTGACGCAACTGCGCACTTGTCGGCGCACCCAATTGGGGACTCATGATTGGGTATTCGTCAAACCCAACGCCCAAATCAGTGAGCGCCTGCCGATAAAAGTCTATTTCTGAGATGTAACGCCATCCAGCACCATCAACCAAAAGAATCGACTGTGCAGGGGATAAAATGTAAGTAGGTGAGCTGTCCGCCACCACGTTTAGCAATGCTTGTTGCTTAGCCCAGCCCATCGCTCCGATTGCTAGTGAATAGGTTCCTGTCGGAACGATCAGGGTGAATTGTCCATCGGCCGAACTGGTTGTCACAAGAGGCGTTCCCAAAACCTCGATTGTTGCCTCAATCCCGTTGCCATTTGCCTGCCTGACCCGTCCTGAAATAGTATGAGACGGTAGCCGACTAAAGTTTAGATGTTTGACAGCGGTTTGAGCCGTATGTGACAAGGTGACAGGCAGCATGCCAAAGGCGCTTGCCTCGACCGAATAGCTGTACCCTGTCGGAAGCGATAGCGTTAACTGACCATTTGGCGGGATTGTTTTAGTAAGCTGCTGACCGCTCTCGATTTGCGTAATGACTAAAACCGTTTCAACCGCCAAGCCAGTTCCCCCAACTTGAGGGAGATAGGTAAGTTGTCCAACGTTCTGCTGGCTGGCAACCGCTTTATAAATGTCAAGCTGCCCCCAACCGTCCGCCATGTTGGGTACATTGGTCAAATTTACCGTTTGCACCGTGCTTGTTAAGATAAATGCAATGTCACTTTCGCTTAAAGCTGGGTTTGCTGACTTTAGAAGCGCCATCGCACCCGCAACATGTGGAGTAGCCATCGATGTTCCGGCCAGCAAACCATACTGATCGTCAGGCAGCGAGGATAGAATTCGTGCGCCCGGTGCGATAATCATCGGCTTTCTTTCATTTGTCAATGCAGATGGGCCACGCGAGGAAAACCATGCGGTCTGCCCTGTGTGGTCATGTGCTCCGATGCTGATCGCCCCCGGGTATCCCGCTGGATAACCGACCGAGTTTTCAAAGGGGCCGTTGTTGCCTGCTGCAAAAACCTGTACGATCCCTGCCGTCTGAAGGACGCGAAACCCATCGTAAAGTAGCTCTCCGATGATGTCAGCCCCCCAAGAGTTGTTAACAATGTCTGGGGCTTTTGCAGCATCCCCACCGGGTGCCAACAGCCATTGAAACCCTTCAAGTATGCCGCTAACAGAACCAGATCCACTGTCGTTGAGAACCTGCACGCCGATCCATTCAGCCCCCGGCGCAACGCCTAAACCGCCACGCCCGACGGCGTTGCCTGCAACATGGGTTCCATGTCGATTGCCGTCAACTGGCTCGGTTGTGTTGGTATAAACCGCACTAAACCAACTGTCTGAATGATCGCCATCCCGTCCGCGATAGTTGTCGCGCAGTATGGGATGTTGCCACTCCACGCCTGTGTCCATAATGGCAACGACAACGCCCGTCCCTGTGATTCCTAAGATGTTCCAAGTTTCGGGGGCATCGATCCAATCAATGCCCCATGCGCCTTCTGGGTAGTCGCTGTTATGCCCCTTTTGCTCATAGGCGATGGCAGGCTCTAATAATTGGAGTGATTCATCAAGGGAGATGTGGCTAACTTGTGGATCGGCTGCTAGTTTGGGGATTAATTCGGCCGAAACGTCCACGGCCAACTGATTCACAATCCATAATGACCGTAAACGCCGCACCTCACCCGCAGATCGCCCTGTTAGCTGCGCCATAACGCCCGCTTGGCTCGCCGCTGCTGTTGCCTGTAAACGTGACACAATTTCGGTGCGTCGGGTAACTTCCTCATCGGGCAACCGCGTTTCAATATTCGCCTTGTCCGAAAATTCGATCAAAATCGGGACTAGCTCGCCCTCATTCGCATCCGCGAGATGTCGCTGTAGCGTGTCAGCAAGCTTTGTTGTCTGCTCTTGAGAGCTTTGAGCATCTGTTGGCACAACTGCTGTGAGAGCGAATAAACCGATACCAGTGAATAGGAGGATGAATAAGAGAATAGGCAAACGCATGAATGCAGTTTAGCATGTAATTGTTAATCTGATGTGTAGAAAGATGCAGTGCAAACGGCTGGCAAGCTGCACCATAAACCCCAGAGGTTTGCCCACATTTGTTCTGGTGTGTGCATAAAACCTCTGAGGTTCTCGTTAATGGCTTTATGGGTCAGGCAGATCAATCACCCCTTCCATGACCATCACCGATGCGCCGCCGACGCGAATGGCGACCATTGCACCATCTTGTTTGTCCGCCTCGACATCCAGACGGCTTGGGCGACCCATCTCAACCCCTTGTGTCACCGTCCAGTTTAAGCGTCCTGTGGCTTGTGTTTCGCGCATACCCAGATAGCCCGCCAGCGCCGTTGCCGCCGCACCCGTCGCGGGATCTTCCGCAATGCCCATCGCAGGCGCAAACATACGAGCGTACACATGCCGCTCTGCTTCATCATAAACAAAGGCATACAGCTCGCTGGCAGCATACCGATTGGCAAGGTCGAGAGCTAGTTCTGTATCAACCTTGATGCGCTGTAATGCGGCCATATCGTGCAGCGGGACATAGACCAACGGCACGCCACATGAAACAATCTCAGGAGCGAATAAGTCATTGCGCAGGTCGCCTACCTCCAGTCCTAATGCGGCCGCCAACTCTGCCATTGTCGGCAGGTGTGGATCGATTTCAGGCATCATGCCCGCGCTTAGTTCGCTGCGAACGGGCTTTCCCTCTACTGCATCAATGCTTACGGGGATTGGCCCGACGCCTTCCTCAAACACAATATTTGTCACATCGCCTGTCAACTCAACCGCACCGATTGCGGCCAGAACGAATGCTGTGCCGACGGTTGGATGGCCTGCAAAGGGCAGTTCGCGACCTGGGGTAAAGATACGCACGCGGCAATGGTGCGCTGGATCATCGGCCGGAAAAACAAACGTACATTCAGAATAGTTGAACTCACGTGTAATCTGTTTCATCTGCTCATCGCTGAGCCCTGCTGCATTTGGGAAAACGGCAAGCTGATTGCCGCCAAAGGTGCGGTCGGTAAAAACGTCGGCTGTATAAAAGTTGTAGCGCATTGGGCGTTCCTTGGGTGTTTAGGGTTTCAGATGCTCAGGCTTGCAGGAAAGAGAGAAAAGCGTAGTTGTTTGCTAACTATCTGAGAGCCTGACCAGCTAATCTTCTCCGATTATGAATAAAACGGCACGGCTCGCAAGGGACAATGCGGCTTGTGTGTTTAGGACAATGTGGGGTGGATGGGGTGGTATTGGGGTGAAAATAGGGGGATTGGACAGGTTTCGGCCGAATTGACCCCCAAACCCTGCCCCGCATTGTACCTTCTCCGCCCATCGACCCATCGTTATCCTTGTTTGAAACGGCCGAAACCAACAAAGGAGAGACCCCATGTGGCAAGATTTATACGCCCAACGCGCCCAGAACAGCAGCCGCTCAGCTATTCGCGAAATACTCAAAGTGACGCAACAACCTGACGTGATTTCATTTGCAGGCGGCCTCCCCGCCGCCGAACTATTTCCCATCGAGCGCATCAAACAGGCCACCGACGTGATTTTGTCGGAACAAGGCGCACGCGCTTTACAGTACAGCGTCTCCGAAGGATTGCCCGAACTGCGCGACTGGGTTGCAAATCGCTACTCGACCCCGGCAATGCGCGTGCGGCCTGAGAACGTGCTGATTACCAGCGGGTCGCAGCAGGCGCTTGACATGTTGGGCAAGCTCTTTCTGGATGAGGGCGATTGCATTGCGGTGGAGAATCCCACCTATTTGGGCGCGTTGCAGGCATGGGGGCGCTTTGGCTTGCGTCACTGCTGCATTTCGGCCGATCACAACGGCATGATCGTAGATGAGCTAGCCGAGAAAGTACAAACCGAACGGCCCAAACTGCTCTACATCCCACCCAACTTCCAAAACCCAAGTGGCACAACGCTCTCGCTCCCTCGTCGCCAACAGCTAATTGCGCTTGCCCGTCAGCATCGGTTCCCAATTATCGAGGACGACGCCTATGGCGAACTGCGCTACAGCGGGGAGGCGCTGCCCTCGTTGATGGCGGTTGATGCAACGGATCAGGGCGAAATTGATGGGCATGTGATCCACGTTGGGACTGTTTCTAAGATTTTGACGCCGGGGTTGCGGGTAGGCTGGGTGATTGCGCCTGAGTCAGTGATTGAGAAGCTGGTCGAGTTCAAACAATCGGCCGATTTACACACTAACACGCTCGCCCAACTTATAGCCGTCCATCTTCTAACGGACGGGCAACTTGAGCCGCATATCGAAACGTTGCGCCGCGTTTATCGTGAGCGCCGCGACAAAATGTTGGCCGCACTCAAAGCCTATTTCCCAGCTAGCTGCCGCTGGACAACCCCTGACGGCGGCATGTTTTTGATGGTGACCTTGCCTGAAACGGTTGATAGTCTTGACCTGCTCCAACGGGCGCTTGAACACAACGTTGCGTTTGTGCCAGGTTCCGCTTTTTATCTCAACGGCGAAGGGCGCAACACGCTGCGGCTCAATTTCTCGAATGCGCGACCCGATCAAATTGAAAAAGGGATTCGCCGTTTGGGTGCTTTGTTGGGATAATAGGGCTGGTCAGTCGTGTGGTTTGACGGATAGGGTGCGAAAGTAGGGCGCGTCTGCGATCCGCAGCGTTTTATTTTCAATGGTGGAATAAACATAGAGGCCCGTGATGGTTGAAAAGTAGAGGTGCTCGCCCGTGGTGTCAAATGCGCCGTAGAGGATGATGTCTGTTTCGGCCGAAAGCACCTCGGCCTCCCCACCATCCAACCCGATCCGCCACCACGCCGACGGCACATTATGGTTGGCATGTGCCTCCGACACGCGCAGGTTGCTCACCGTTTCCCAAAACGTGCGCCGTGTGGCGGGGTTTTCGCGGGCGACTGTGAAGTAGACTGATTGAGAATCGGCCGAAAAAAGCGGCGTGTCCAGATCAAAATATTGCCCGATGGACACCAATTCTCGCCGCTGCTCCCCATCTAAATTTGTCACAACCAAACCGCGCTCTAACGTGTCAGGATCAACCTGAATAAAGGTCAGATGCGCCCCATCGGGCGACACACGCGGCCAGATCCCATCTTTTGCAATCGTTTGCGTCTCGCCCGATGCAACCGTTAACCGCATCAACGTCACATCCAAATCACTGAACGAGTTGTTTTGAATTACGGTTTGGACGTAAAAAATGTAGCGCGAATCAGGTGACCAAACGGGCGTATAATAATAACTGTTGGCTGATTCGGGAACGAGCAAGGGCGTTAATGTTTCTGCGTCAGAATCCAGAGGTAGCAGATAGATCCCGCTGCGGTCTAAGATGAGATTGCCGTCTGGTGATGGGGGCGAATAGGCGAGGGCGAGGATTTTGTTATCAGCCGATAACGCGATCTGATTGACCCAACCATTCTCAGGGACGGCAAACAGCGTTTCTGTCTCTAGCGTACTTAAATCAAATCGACTCACCCGAAAATCAGGCGCATCTCGTTGCTCTAGCACAAGCAAATAGCTGTCGAGCACACCCGTTTGCACCACCTCGGATGTGATCGGCTGCGGCGTTGGGAGAATGGAATTGATTGGGGAAATGGGCGTATTTTCCTGACACCCCAGCATAAACAACAAAAGGAAAAGCAATAGTTGGTGGCGCATACGCCAATTTTAACAGGGTGCAATCCAACTGAACGCTTTGCAACGCCACCTCTCTGTTACAATGGGGCGCATGCAGAGCAGAATTCTCGTTATCGAAGATGATATGAAGATTCGCAAAGTGGTCACGACCTATTTGTCGATGGCGGGTTATGACGTGACGGCGGTTGGCGATGGTGCTGAGGGCTTGCAACTGGCGCAGGCGCAGCGGTTTGATTTGCTGGTGCTGGATGTCAATCTGCCGAGCATGGACGGCATGACAATCGCGGCACAGCTTTCGGCCGAATCGGACATCTACATCATCATGCTGACCGCTCGCGGCGAAGAACTTGACCGCATCATGGGGCTTTCGCTTGGCGCGGATGACTACATGACCAAGCCGTTTAGCCCGCGTGAACTGGTTGCCCGCGTCCAAGCCCGCCTGCGCCGCCGTTCACAAGAACAATCAACCAGTGACCTGCTAAAATTTTCACGCCTGACCATCGACCCCAAGCGGTACGCGGTGCAATCGCAGAACGGCGACCCGATAGAGCTGACCCCCACCGAATTTAAGCTCTTGCTTGAATTGGCACGCCACGCCAACTTTGCGCTCAGTCGCGAACAACTGCTGACGCGCGTCTGGGAAGATGACCCACAGCGCATCGGCCGCGTTGTCGATGTGTTTGTCAACCAACTGCGCCGCAAGCTGGAGCAAGCAACAGGCCACCCGCACATTGAGACGGTTCGCAGCATCGGCTATTGTTTTTCAGATCCTATTTAGCACTACATTGCTTTGGATGATTGCAGAGGCTGCGATGAAATAGTCCTATTTTGTTGTGAAAACCAGCACATCTTCTGGTCCATAAAGGTTTTTGCTGACGGC
>JBMZDF010000030.1:0-23083 GCA_049614105.1 Promineifilaceae bacterium (SeqCode) | reverse complement strand
TCTTTTTGTTCCTAACGGCTGGTTGTAGCCAGTTAGAAGAAAGTGTGGCGGAAACAATTGCATTGAATACGATTGAGCCACAAGCGCCAATTGAGGCGCTTGCCTCGATTAATTCGGCCGAATTGAACATCCTTGAAACATTCCCCGTTCAAGTTATTCTAGTGGTCAGAGGACAATTTATAAATGACTGCACCGTGATCGACCGCGTCGATCAAGCTCAAGGAGGAAACACATTTGCCGTTGAAGTAATCGCTCTGTCCCCAAGCCCCGTAAACGCAACGTGCCTGCCTGTCCCAACAGAATATGAACAGCAAGTACCCCTTGATGTCGCCGACCTGCGAGCAGGCACATATGCCGTCAACGTAAACGGCAATATTCAAACGTTTACGCTCGCTGTCGATAACTTTATTCAGGAAGCGGCTGACTTACCAGCGCCTACGGAAGAAATAATTGATGGCTCAGGCGACGCCTACACCTTGACTGGCTCCGTTTGGCATGATTTGTGTGCCGTGATCGAGAAGCCTGTTGAAAGTGGCCCACAAGCCTCGGTTGGCTGTATTAACGCCGTAGCTGGCGGATTTGTCGCAAATGGGAGTTTGGAAGCAAATGAACCGCCGCTGGTAGGTGTTGAACTTGTTATCAGCCTCGGCGTCTGCCCCGGCGGCGATCCGTTTGCAACCGCCACCACGGATGAGGCGGGTAACTACTCATTTACAAACTTGCGACCTGATAGTTATTGTGTGGGTGTTCCGATTTCGGCCGAACCAAATGCCACTATTTTGATCCCCGGTTTATGGACCTCCCCGAATCTTGAAGGACGCCAAACGGTTGAAATTTCGGCCGATACCACCGCGACCCCCTTCGGCTGGGACTATCAATTTTTGCCAAACCCTGACTCGGTTGAGTTTGACTCAGTTGAAGGGGGCAACACGGTTCTAAACGACCCCGGCTGTATTCATCTGGCAGCCTTTGACGGAGACGTGACCATTCCCGACGATGCACCCTACGAACCAAACACGCCCGTCACAAAAATTTGGCGCTTTGTCAACACAGGCAGTTGCGGCTGGGGCGCTGGCTACTCGTTGCGCTTTGCGACAGGCGACCTCATGAATGCATCGACGTCCGTCCCGATTGAAGAAGCGACCCTGCCCGGCGAGGCAATCCTTATCGAAGTGGACATGGTGACGCCTGATACAGTTGGAACTTATCAGGGTGATTGGCTATTCAGCACGCCCGATAATGAACTATTTGGCATTGGTGAAGAGGATTTGGCGGTCTGGGTGCGTTTGCAGGTGGTTGAACCAAATACGCTGGGGTCGATCTCTGGTGTGTTCTGGAACGATCTTTGTGACTCGACTGGTTTTGAGTACGGCGTTTCCGCTCTGCCTGCGGGTTGTTTCCTCAACGAAAACGGCACAATTCGCGGTGATGGTGTATTTGACGCTGGCGCCGAAACGCCCATTGCCAATGTTCAGCTTGAACTTGGCACAGGCGAATGTGGGGATGCCGAACCACTGGTGAAAACGCGCACCGATTCGGCCGGAAACTACAAATTCCAAAGCTTGTCACCCGGAACCTATTGCGTTTATGTTGAGGTGCTGACCGAGGCAAACTTCCCCATTCTAGTCCCCGGTGACTTCACCGCACCCAGCCCCAGTCGTGCAGGGGTCACCATAGACCTTGCGCTCGATCAAGATGTTGATTCGGCCGATTTCGGCTGGGATTTCCAAGAAGAGGTCGACGAGTAAGGAAGAATAAACAAGATGGATAGCGAATAATGAGTGAAACAAGGTCGCAATGACGACATCATTCACCGTTATCCGTTATCCGTTATCCGTTATCCGTTATCCTTTGCCGCTTCAAAGGCCACGCGCCGATTACGGTATTAACATCACGGGAACTGCAATCGGCATTTCAAGCAGGATTTGCGCCATACCTTTGCCAAGCGGGTCAAAGCGCAAAGAGGCGGTTCCGCCGCCGCCCAGCGCATCGTGCATCACGAAGTTGAACGCATTGAGACCGGGGAGTTCAAAGCGTTCAACATGCCCCTCGACAAGGTGGCTGAGATATTGTTTGACTTTTTCGGCCGATAATTCCCGCCGTAACACAGCCACCAGCTCAGGCCGCCGCGCCACAATGCCCACATTGCAAATATTACCTTTGTCCCCACTCCGCCCGTAGGCGACGTCTAACAGTGAAACGTCAACCGTTTCACCTGCATACACATCTTCGCTTGCATTGTCCGCAGCGGGCGGATTAAGTGCCATAGTGGTCGTTTGCCATGCCCCAACAAGCGGCTCATTGTCGAGTGATACCGAAATTGTCACAAACTCACGCGGGACGTGTATTGAGTGCAAACGGATAAAAGGCATGGGTCGCGGCAGACCAGACGCAAACCCAATAATGCTCTGCGCCATGCTGAGGGCGCTCGATGGTATTTCACGCGCAAAAAATGACAGCGCATGTTTGTTGTTGTGGTGCGCGGCTATTTTCAGCACAACCTCACGCGAGCCTGTCGCGTTGGAATGAGGCCCGAACTGACTTTCGCCCCCCATAATTTCGACTGATGTTGCACGAAAATCTTCGATGCCGCGTGCCGCATAAACACGGCGCATGCGTTCAAACAGCGTATCGGCAACCCGTTGCGCTTTGCCAACGGCATTGCGCCCTGTAAACAATAGGGTAGAGAATAGCCGATAGCCATCCATTTCTAATGTGCAGGCTTTGTATGTTGGGGGAGGTGGCGATCCTTTGGCGTTTTCAACCAGTACGCGATTGTTGCCGACCTGAGTTAGTGTCACCTCTGCAAAATTACAAACGACGTCGGGCAGAATGTAGGCGCGTGGGTTGCCGATTTCATACAGGATTTGCTCGGTGGCTGAGGCGATGTTGACGAGGCCGTCTGTGCCGTCTGCTTTGGTGAGGATGAAGCTTGAATCGGCCGAAACTTCCGCAATCGGATAGCCGATATTGACCCAGCTTTCCACACTTTCCCAATCGGTCAGTAGCCCACCCGTTGACTGTGGCCCACACTCTAGCAAATGTCCCGCCAAACTGCCCTGCGCCAATTTGTCATACTCATCGGCCGTCCAGCCAAACTCATGAATACAGGGCGCAAGCATAAGCGCACTATCCACAACGCGCCCCGTGATCACCACGTCAGCCCCTGCATCAAGCGCCGCAGCAATCGGAAATGCCCCAAGATAAGCATTCATCGCCAACACCTTTTTTGGCAAGGGGGTATCGTGGGCCATCTCGCGAACATCGGCCGCACGTAGTTGTTCAAGTTGGGGCATAAGGTTATCCCCTTCAACAACCGCCACCTTGAGCGGAATAGCCTGCGCCGCCGCAATTTCGCGCAACGCTTCGGCCGCTGCTTGCGGATTAATACCGCCTGCGTTGGTGACAACCCGAATCCCCTGCTCACGAATCTCGCGCAAGTGTGTCTTGAGCACAGGGTTGATGAAGTCAATCGCGTAGCCTGCCTGCGGGTTTTTCATCTTCGCCCGCGTCAAGATCGCCATCGTGACCTCGGCCAGCCCCTCATAAACGATGTAATCAAGTTTTTTCGACGCGAGAAGCTGCGCCGTCGCCAGCGATGAGTCACCCCAAGCACCTGCCGCACCACCGATATTGATAACCTTATCTACATTTTTCATAAGCATACTAAGTGGATCGCAAAAATTTCAATCAATAAACCTCAGAGGTTTGTTGTCGTCTACTCTGGGTTATGCATAAAAACCTCTGAGGTTTGTCGTCATCTGCGTTGATGGTGCATAAAAACCTCTGAGGTTTTCGTCGATGATTAACTATGATCGTGGTTGGATTTCCTTGAACACGCCGCTTGCTGTCATGACGATACGCTCGTGAACCAACAGGGTGCAGCGTACAAACATCAGAGAACTCGTTTTGCGAATCAGTTCGCCGCGCCCGCGCAGCAGGTTGCCCTTAAACGCGGGGCTGACAAATTCTTGATTGCAGGAAATGGTGACGCACACGCGCCCTTCGCGCCCAATGGCCGCAACGCCTAGTGTGTAGTCGGCCATCGCCATCAAGACGCCGCCATGCACCATCCGCAAGCCGTTCACGTGTTGCGTTTCTATCCGCAAGGCGCTCTCGATGCCGCCATTATCATGCATACGATAGAAAAAAGGGCCAATGTAATCTTCGGCCGGATCACCATCAGCGTGAATAAAACCTTCTGGAATATTGAAGTCAATAGGATTAAGCGACATAGGTAACTTAGATATGGGCGCGTTTCAAATGAGTTGGTGACGATAACGTAGACTGAGCTTGTCGAAGTCGTGGCAGCGTGTCGCTCAGGCTTCGACTGGCTCAGGCTTCGACTGGCTCAGGCTTCGACATGCTCAGCCACCGCTCTTGACTCAAATGAAACACACCCCTTAGATATGGGCGTGTTTTGTTTCGCTTAGGCGTCTACGATGTGTCTATCAGTAGCAAGATGCTGAGCACAACGAGGATAAGTCCAACAAATGCATGCGCTGCGATATTTAGCCAAAGGCCAAGAGCAGGAATCTGATCTCTTTTGAGATAGCGTTTTTTCCATAGGAACCAATATGGAATTTCTTCAGCGCGTGCATAATCGTAGGCGATTAGCAACAACGCTACGCCGAAAAATAGGAGTCCTGCGCTTGGACAAAGCAATTCAAATAATGTCACACTTAGCTGCCCGTTCGCAGCCAATAGACACCTAGTTTAGCCTGATCTAACCCTTCAAAATAACGGTGATCTGCCTCACTAAAGAAGTCAACAGCCGCATTGCTCAGGGTGAATAACAATTGACCTGTAGAGAGCGGTTCACCAGCGGTGCCGATTTCTACGATGAGAAAATTGTCCTCACTTTTCCAATAGGCTTCATATTGGATGCGTATTGGCCCCGTACAAACAATGTCTGTGGGACTCCAAACGTTTCCATAAGCCAAAAGTGTCTGATTGTATTCTGCGACATCCTGTATGAACTGCTCATAATTTGTGTATGGTTTGTCCCCAAATGCCCATGAGATGCCCGTCAAAATTGTGGTGTGCATTACATCCTCGCAACCCCAAACGTATTGGGGAATATGTTGCGTCGACCCGCTTCGTCGCAGGTTGCCAGCAGGAAGCCGAGCAGTTTGCGGCTGTCGCGCGGGTCGATCATGCCATCGTCGAGTAACCAGCCAGATGTAAAAAACGCATCTGATTGATTGTTGAAGTGCTGAGTGATTTGTGTGTCTTGTGCTGCCAATATTGCGGGTGGAATGGTGCGCCCTTTGCGTTTGGCGCTGTTTTCCATCACGATCCGCATCACCATTGCCGCTTGTTCGCCACCCATCACGCCTGTAACCGCATTCGGCCACGTAAACAGAAAATCAGGCTCATAGCCGCGTCCGCACATGCCATAATTGCCCGCGCCAAAGCTCGCGCCAATCATCAGCGTGATGCGCGGCACGGTGGCGTTGCTCACCGCCTGAATCATTTTTGAGCCGTGTTTAATCATGCCTGCTTGCTCATAAGCTGTGCCGACCATAAAGCCTGTGGTGTTTTGTAGAAAAACGAGCGGCGTATTTGATTGACAGCAGAGCTGAATAAAGTGCGTGACTTTGGTCGCGCCATCGGGGTCAATTGGCCCATTGTTGCCGATAAAGCCAACGAGATGCCCATGCACATTGGCGTGGACGCAGACCGTTTGACTGCCGTAGCGGCTCTTAAATTCGAGCATGTCAGAGTCATCGACTAGACGGGCGAGCACTTCTTTGACATCGACTGGCTGGCGATAATCAATGCCAACAACGCCCGCTAGTTCGTCGGGCGAATAGCGTGGCTCGCGATAGGTTGACGTCACGGTGGATGGCTGCACGTGACGTTGCCATTCAAGCCGTTGCACAACCTCACGCGCAATTCGCACGCCGTCTGTGTCGTTCTCTGCCAAATATTCGGCTAAACCTGAGATTTCGGCGTGCATCTCCGCACCGCCTAAATCGGCCGCATTGGCAACCTCACCCGTCGCCGCTTTGACCAATGGTGGCCCAGCCAAAAACGCCTGACCACGCCCGCGCACCGCAACCACATAGTCGCTCATGCCGGGCATATACGCGCCGCCAGCGGTGGCTGACCCGTGCAGAACAGTAATGATCGGAACGCCAGCCGCGCTCAGCTTGGCCAGCTTTTGAAAGAGCGAACCGCCGTTGATAAACAGTTGAACCCGATACGCCATCAGGTTTGCGCCTGCGCTCTCGACTAGATGAACAAACGGCAGCTTTTGTTGCAGCGCAATGTCCTGACAACGCTGCATTTTTGCGCCGCCCGTCTCGGTGATCGCACCCGCGTTGATGCCGCTGTCGTTGGCAACCACCATGCAGCGCACGCTGTTGATAAAGCCGATGCCGCAAATGTAGCTTGCGCCCGGCAACGTTTTTTCAGGATCATCGCTGTCGCGCAAATAGCCCGTCATGTTGCCAATTTCGACAAAAGGCGCACCAGGATCGAGTAGACGTGCCACGCGCTCACGCGGCATAATCTGTCCCCGTTTTGTGAAACGCGGGCGGGCGCGATTGGAAGCAGCGGCGGTACGTTTTTCGAGGCCGCACATTTTCTCAACCAACGCCAGCATTTCGGCACGGTTTGTTTTGAAGGCGTCAGAATTGGTCAGGATTTGAGAGTTGAAACGAGGCATTCTGGTAATCGGTAATCGGTAATCGGACTACCGATTACCGATTACCTTCTTCATGTATTTGGCGCGAACGGCGATGCACTCTGGGTCGTGGGTGGCGGCGATCAGGCTGTCGGTGTCTGACCATGCGCGGGTTGTCCCAACCATGTTGGCGGTGACGGCGTTGGTGTGGCGCTTGGTGGCGAAGGTGGGCAGGGCGGGTTTGGATGCGATTTGCTGGGCGAGGGTTTGGACGGTGGGGGCGAGATTTTCGGCCGAAACCACACGATTCAAAAAGCCAGCCTGTTTCGCCTCGTCTGCCCCAAACGGCCGACAGGTGATTACCAACTCCTTTGTCAACGCTGGCCCAATCTCACGCACCAAACGCGGAATGCCGCCCCATGCCAGCGGGATGCCGAGGTCTACCTCAGGAATCGAAAATTGTGCATCGGCCGTTGCCACGCGCAGGTCGCAAGCGGCAGCCAGCACAAGCGCACCGCCGACACACCAGCCGTGAATTTGTGCGATGGCGATAGCCTGCATTTCTTCGATCGCTTCCGCCATGCGGCGACCTAAATCACCAGCGGCGCGTGGATTGGTCGCTTTTCCAAAGCTGCTGATGTCTGCCCCGGCCGAAAAGACGCGCCCATTGCCTTTAATCACAACGACTTTGACCGCCTCTTGTGTGTCAAACCAACGGCTGGCGTCGATTAGCTCTTGGAGCAGTTGTGTAGAGAGGGCGTTGAGTTTTTTCGGCCGATTCAACACAATCTCGCCAATCGACCCATCAACGGAAACCTGTAATGTTTCAAACATAGATACCTCTGTAGAAAGTGATGACTTTCTTTCTCGCTGTTCATCTTTTCTTGTTAGCTTGAGTATAACGCATGCTAAAAATCGTATCAAAAGGTGGCAAAGTGAGTGTGACAGTCTCTTTTTCATGCTTTGGCTGTTTGTTACCATCCGCATTATGGATTATCATTCCATGATATGGATTATGTTAAGGAGAAGTATGCTGGCACGCAAGCGGTTGCCCGCACGTTTCAGCTTATTAACTTATTTGACGATCGCCATCCCGCTTGGTCGTTGGCCGATCTAATCATTGCTAGCGGCTTAAAACGCACCACCGTTTTTCGGCTGATGGCGGCGCTGGAGGCGGAGGGCATTGTGCGTAAGCTGCCAACGGGCAACTACATGCTTGGCTCTGGGTTGATTGCGCTGGGCGGTCGTGCCATCCGCGCCAATCGGTTGCGAACGGTTGCACAGCCGTTTTTGCACGAGCTGGCCCATCTGACCACCGAATCGGTGACAATTGATGTGCTGTGGGTTGATGAAGGCCGACCTGAGTCGATGGTGATTGAGGAGCATCTTGGGCATCATTTGCTGGGGATGTCGCAATATATCGGCGGGCGTTTTCCCGCGCACACAACGTCGACGGGCAAGGTGCTGCTGGCGTTTCAATCGGCCGAAAAAAACAACTATCTCAACCTCACCGAGCTTGAACGCTACACCAGCGAAACAATCATCGATCCCGACCAATTTCAAACGGAACTCGAAACAGTACGCCAGCAGGGGTACGCTGTCACAATCAATGAGCTTGAAGACGGGGTGATGGCGGTTGCCGCCCCACTTTTTAATTTGCATGGTGAGGTGGTGGCTGCTTTGAGTGTGGGGGGGCCGAGGTCGCGAATTTCGGCCGAAAGTCTGCACAAAATCGCTATCCCCCTCATGCAAGCCGCTAGCCAAATCTCACAGCAAATAGGCTACGAACCCAGTTAACAACCATTTGTAACACGTCTTTACCAAAGGAATTCCCACTATGTCCAAACGCAAACGCCGCAGTGGCGGCAGTCAAGCCAAGCGTCATTCCATTGCTGTTCGTCGCGACCCGATGTTGCCGCACCTGACCCGCAACATGCCTGTTGTTGAACCGCTCGACCAAGCACAAATCGAACGCATCGACCATGAATCAATGCGAATTTTGGAAGAGGTTGGCGTCATTTTTCGCGACAAGATCGCGCTGCAACATTGGCGCGATGCAGGTGCAAAAGTTGAGGGTGAACGTGTTTACGCCGACCGCGCCCACATCAAAGAGCTGATCAAATCGATCCCAACCGACATCACGCTCAACGCCCGCGACCCACAAAAAACGGTCAAACTAGGTGGCAAAAACTCAATTTTTGTGCCGATGACGGGCGCACCCTACTTGCGCGATCTCAACGGCGTGCGTCGCAACCCGACGCTGGACGACTTGGCAATGTTCCATAAATTGTCGCATGCGCTGCCTGCCATCCACTCGTCGGCGCACCACATCGTCGAGCCGATGGATCACGCTGTCGCCCACCGCCATTTGCGCATCACCTATTCGTCGATGAAATATTCGGACAAGACGTTCATGGGCATGACGACCTCGCCAAAAAATGCTGAGGACGTGCTTGATATGTGCGAAATCTTGTTTGGCAAGGAATGGATTCTCGAAAATCCAGTGGTGACGGGCAACGTCAACGGCAATTCGCCGCTCGTTTGGGATGAAACAATGCTTGGCGCGATGCGGGCATTTAATCGTCGTAATCAGCCGATTCTCGTTTCGCCGTTTGTGTTGGGTGGCGCAAATACGCCTGCCTCAACCGTGCCTGCCGTGGTGCAACTCAATGCCGAAGCGCTGGTCGCCTTGGCCTATTCGCAAATTGTGAAGAAGGGTTGCCCCGTCATCTACGGACATTATTTGTCAACCGTCTCGATGAAATCGGGTGCACCGATGGCTGGCACGCCCGAAATCTCGCTCATGAACTTTATGATTGGGCAGATGGCCCGTTACTACAATTTGCCGTGGCGTACTTCCAACACGCTGGGCGGCGCAAAAACGTTTGATGCGCAGGCTGGCTACGAAAGCGCGGCAACGCTCAACGCCGTCATGCTGTCGGGCGCACATTACATTTGGCATTCGGCCGGATGGAATGAAGCAGGCATGCACTGCTCCGTCGCCAAATTTGTCGTTGACGCGGAACAGTGCGCGATGGGCTATCGGATGGCGGAAGGGCCGCGTTGGGACGATTTTGACGAGGCGCTGGCCGCCGTGCGCGACATCGGCCCCGGCGGTCACTATCTCGGCCACCCGCACACGTTGGCAAACTTTGAGCGTGGTTTCTTCATGTCCAGCCTGTTCGACAACAACTCAATCGAGCAGTGGAAAGCGGAAGGGTCCAAAGACCTGCCCGAACGCGCCCTCGAACACGCTCGCAAGCTGTTGCGTGAATATGAAGAACCAAAGATAGACGAGGCTAAAAACGAGGAACTTCTGGACTACATCGCCCGCCGCGAACGCGAGATTCCTGCTGATGGCGGTTTGAACCAGATGTTCTAACGTAGAGACGCCCCGCTGGGGCGTCTATGAATATGAAAAACCAAAGATAGACGAGGCCAAGAACGAAGCACTTCTGGACTACATCGCCCACCGCGAACGCGAGATCGCTGCGGATGGTGGCCTCAATCAGACGTTCTACCATGGAAATGCCCCGTTGGGGCGTTTCCACAAAGAAGTCATGATAAGATGAAAAATATGATGCTGTTTCAAAACAAATATCGTATTGAGTCAACGCGCCTACCTAGTTGGGATTATGGTCGTGCTGGTTATTATTACATTACTATCTGTACAAAAAATCGACAGCTTTTTCTTGGTACAGTTGTCGAAGATGATGTCTCCTTGTCCAAAATAGGTGAAATTGTTGCTGATGAGTGGGTTAACACGGCTCAAATTCGGCCGAATGTCGAATTAGATGAATGGATCGTTATGCCAAACCACCTGCATCTCATACTGGTGATTACCTATAAGATTACCTCAACTCGCAGAGAGGTATCCCAACAAAAAATTGCCACGTCTAAGGCATCACAAACATGGGCAGCCAATACGCTGGGATCAATTATTGGTCAGTTCAAAGGGAAATGTACCAAGCGGATTTGGGCAATAGGACATACAGAATTTGCATGGCAACCACGCTTCTATGATCGCATCATTCGGACGGAAGATACTTTGAACAAGGCCCGCCAATACATTGCGGTAAACCCAGTTAACTGGAAGAAGGATCGTGACAATTTGTCAGGATTGTATATGTAGAGACGGGCTGTTGTTGCGTCTTGACTTGGCGCATATTGTCTACGAAGACGCCTCAGCGAGGCGTCTCTACATTTGATGACACTATGAAAATGGAAGGTATTTTTACACCAATAATTACACCCCATCATGTGGATGGTAGCATTGACAAGCAAGCATATGCTGATGTTGTCGAATTTCTTGTGGACGCTGGCGTTCACTGTATTCTCGTTGGCGGCTCCACGGGCGAATATTACGCGCAAACGTTTGAAGAGCGCGTTGATATGATGAGCTACACGCACGAGATTATCGCAGGGCGCACGCCGCTGATGATTGGCGTTGGCGCGACGCGCACCGATGAAGCGGTTGAACTAGCGAAAGAGGCACGGGCAGCGGGGGCTGACTCAATTCTGATTAATTCACCCCCTTATGCTGTGCCGACCGATTTGGAAAACGCAATGCATGCGCTGCAAATCGATCGCGCCGCCAACCTGCCGATCATGCTTTACAACTACCCGCACCGCACGGGAACAAACATGGGCGCGGAATATTTAGACCGCGTCGGCCGATCGCAAAACTTCAAGGCGATCAAGGAAAGTTCGGGCGACATCAACCGCGTTCACATGCTGGCGCGGGAGTATCCGCATATTGGTTTGGGCTGCGGCATGGATGATCAGGCGCTCGAATTTTTTGCATGGGGGGCTAAAGTGTGGGTCTGTGCCGGATCTAACTTTTTGCCCAAAGAGCATATTGCGCTTTACGAAGCATGTGTGCTAGAGAACGATTTCAACAAAGGACGCCGCATCATGTCGGCCATGCTGCCGCTGATGAGCGTGTTGGAGCAGGGCGGTAAATTTGTGCAGTGTGTCAAATATGGCTGCGAAATTGCGGGCATGGACCCAGGTGTCCCGCGCCCACCGCTGCGTCCGTTGACCAAAGACGGCAAGCGCCAAATGGATCAAGTTGTCCGCACGCTAAAGACAACCATTGCAAAAATTGTTGCGGAAGCGTCCGAGGAGGGCAAATAAGATGTCTAATTTATTGACACACGAAGAATATAAAGCAATTGCGGCTGATCTGTTTTTGCCAGCCGCCAATTTTATCGATGGCAGCTTTCGTCCTGCACAGTCGGGCAACACGATGGCGACTGTAAACCCTGCGACGGGTAAAACGTTGGGGCAAATTCCAGCGAGTGATTCGGCCGATGTTGACCTCGCCGTGCAAAAAGCACGCGAAGCATTTGACGATGGCCGCTGGAGCAAACTGCACCCCAGCGAACGCAAAGATGTGCTGATCCGCCTCTGCAAACTGATGACGCGCAACCAGCGCGAGCTAGCCGTGATGGAAAGCCTCGACAGCGGCAAGCCGATTTCTGACTGCGTACAGATCGATCTGCCTGAATCAATTCACACGATTAAGTGGCACGCTGAGCTGATCGACAAAATTTACGACCAAACCGCCCCCGTGGGCGACGATGCGCTGGCAATTATCGTGCGTGAGCCAATTGGCGTGGTTGGTGCGGTGTTGCCGTGGAACTTTCCGCTGTTGATGGTGGCGTGGAAAATTGGGCCTGCGCTGGCGGCTGGCAACTCTGTTGTGCTGAAACCGGCCGAACAAACGTCATTGACCGCACTACGGGTGGCGGAACTGGCGGTTGAGGCGGGTGTGCCGGCGGGTGTGTTCAATGTTGTCACTGGCATGGGGCCTGACGTGGGCGAACCGCTGGGCATGCACATGGATGTCGACATGGTGAGTTTCACTGGGTCGACAGAGACGGGGCGGCGCTTTTTGCGCTATTCGGCCGATTCCAACCTCAAAAAAATTACGCTCGAATGCGGCGGCAAAAACCCCTTTGTCGTGCTGAGCGACGCCGAGGAACTTGACCTGATCGCCGAACACGTTGTCAACGGCGCATTTTGGAACATGGGCGAAAATTGCTCCGCCTCCTCGCGCCTCATCGTGCATGAAAAGGTCAAAGACGCCCTGTTAAAGCGCGTTATCGTACGTTCGCGAGAGTGGCGTTTGGGCGATCCGCTCAACCCCGCCAACCAGCTTGGCGCGATGGTCGATGGCGAGCATTTTGCCAAAGTATGCGGCTATCTCGACAAAGGCAAAGCGGAAGGCGCAAAACTGATTCTCGGCGGGTCAACGCTTGAGGGCCGCTATGTGGAGCCAACTATCTTTGACGAAGCGACGCCCGATGCAGCGATTGCGCGTGAAGAAATTTTTGGCCCCGTGCTGTCAGTTCTGACCGTCAAAAGCAACGATCAGGCGATTCAGCTTGCGAACGATACCGCATATGGCCTCGCAGCGTCTGTCTTTTCAGCCAACGCAAAACGCGCCATCCGCGCCGCCCGCGCTATTCGTGCTGGCACGGTGACGGTCAACAGCTACGGCGAGGGGGACATCTCAACCCCGTTTGGCGGCTTCAAACAGTCGGGCTTTGGCGGCCGTGACAACTCGATCCACGCCCACGATCAATATACCGAACTCAAGACAATCTGGGTCGATTTGTCCGATCGCACGGGTGAGATGGTTGATTAGACGCACCAGCGGCACGTCTCTACAGGTCAATCTCGCCGTGGAGACGCTTTGCTGAGGCGTCTGCCTGCGTTGGATAATTGTTTTGACATGGCAAAAAAAATAAACGTTAGCAACATTAAGTCTGGAAACCCTGGCGTGTCGGGGTGGGATGCGATTTTGCCCCCGAAGCGCGAACCAAAGGTGCTGGGTTCGGCAATTTCGGCCGATTGGCTGATCATCGGCGGCGGCTTCACAGGGTTGGCAGCAGCGCGGCGGGTGAGCCAAAATCGGCCGAACGATCGCACCGTTCTGCTTGAAGCAATCCGCATCGGTGAAGGGTCGGCCGGGCGTAGTTCTGGCTTCATGATCGATCTGCCGCACGACATCAGCGCGGAAAGCTACACAAGCGCCATCGAACGCGACATTCGCCAAACGCAGATGAACCGCACGGCGCTCACCTTCGCGGCACAGGCGGCGGATGAGTACGGATTTTCGCAGGAGATTTTTGATCCGCGTGGCAAGGTCAACGTGGCGGCCGATGCGAAAGGGGATCAGCATAACAAGGAATATGCGGAACATCTGCGGGCGATGGGCGAGAAATGTACGCCTTTTTCGGCCGAAGAGATGCGCCACCTCACCGGCACACCTTACTACACCAGCGGCCTCTACACCCCTGGCGCGATTATGATTCAGCCTGCGGGTTACGTCCGTGCGTTTGCAGAAGGGTTGACGACAACGGAAGCGGTTGACATTTACGAAAATTCGCCCGTTATCTCAATGGAACGGCAGGGCGATAGCTGGCTTGTCAAAACGCCACAGGGCAGCGTCTCCGTCCCAAAAATTATTCTGGCGGTCAACGGGCATATCCAGAGCTTTGGCTTTTTCAAACGTCGCCTGATGCACGTCTTTTTGTACGGATCGTTGACGCGGGCTTTGACCGATGCGGAAGTGAAAAAATTAGGTGGCGAACCAACGTGGGAAGCTGTTCCCGCCGATCCGATGGGGTCCACGATGCGGCGCATCTCTGGCTCTGGCGGGCATCGTATCTTGACGCGCAATCGTTTTCGTTACAGTCCGTCGCTCGAAGCATCGGAGCAGAGTGTGCAGGTGGCGGCACGTGATCACGACAAGGCGTTCAAGGCGCGTTTTCCGATGTTGGCTGGGGTCGAGCAGGAATATCGCTGGGGCGGGCGTTTGTGCCTGAGTTGGTACAGTGACCCTGCGTTTGGTGAAGTGGCGCAGGGTGTTTATTCGGCTTGCTGCCAAAATGGGTTGGGGGCGTCATTGGGGACGTTGTCGGGTATTTTATCGGCCGATTACGCCACAGGTGTCGACAACCCTTACATTGCTGACTATCTCAACGCACGAAAACCAACGTTGTTGCCGCCCGAACCGTTTTCACAAATCGGCGCGACCGCCTATCTTTGGTGGAAGGAGCGGCAAGCTGGGCGTGAGAAGTAACTGCAAGCGAAACAGGCAAAATAGAGTGGTTAGCTGTGATTAATTGCCTAGTTATTCGTAGACAATTGCAAGAAAGTGTTTGTTTTTCATGTTAAAATGTGATGATGAACTACACCATTTTTCTGACACAACAATCTAATCAGCTTTGGCAAGCAAATGTGCCAACCCTGCCAAATTGTTTTGTTGAAGCTCCTTCTCGTTTAACAGCATTGGAGCGGATTCAAAAACGCATCGTTTCGATTGTGACGCATAGCGAGGTTTTGAATCTGACTTTGCATAATGAGCGTGGCAACGTGGCGGTAGAGATGTCAGAAACACCGTGGGAGTTATTTGGAAGCGGGAAATCTGATACAAGTTTACCAACCCTGTTTGATGGGATTGAAGGTGAGTGGAGCATGCATATGATAGGTGGTTAATCTGTGTATCTTTGGGATTCAAACATTCTGCGACATTTTTTAGTATGGTTCGACAATTTTTCTCTTACTATCGCCCCTACAAGGGGCTTTTTTATCTCGATTTTGGATGCGCTGTCATTGTAGGTTTGTTGGAATTGGGGTTTCCGCTGGCGATTAACCAGTTTATTGACAATCTGCTGCCGAGCCGAAATTGGCCGCTCATTATGCTGGCGACCGCGATTCTGCTTGGAATTTATGCGCTGAATACGGGCTTGCAATATGTCGTAACTTATTGGGGGCATATGTTGGGTATCAATATCGAAACCGACATGCGTACCAAGTTGTTTGACCATATTCAAAAGCTGACCTTTCGCTACTTCGACAACAACAAAACGGGCCATCTAATCGCCCGCATCACCACTGATTTACAGGATATTGGCGAATTAGCACATCATGGCCCCGAAGATGTGTTTATCGCAATTATGACGCTAACGGGTGCGTTTGGCTTGATGGCGATGATTCATGGTCAACTGGCATTGTTGACCTTTATTGTGGTTCCCGCCATTTTGTGGGTGGCGATGTACTACAGCAACAAGATGACGGTTACATGGCGTCGACTGTATCGCAGCATTGGTCAATTTAACGCCCGAATCGAGGATGCGCTAGGCGGTGTACGTGTCGTGAAGGCGTTTGCCAATGAGGATTATGAACGCCAGCTTTTTGCCGTCAACAACAATCATTATCGTGAGACAAAACTAGCCGCCTACAGCATCATGGCGAAAGGGTTTTCGCTGAGCTACATGTTGATGCGCTTCGTCATCCTGTTTGTGATGATCGCTGGGACTTGGTACGTGCTTCAAGGCGAACTGAGCTATGGGGAGTTTGTGGCGTATTTGCTGCTGACAAACGTCTTTTTTCGGCCGATAGAGAAAATAAACTCCGTCATCGAAAGCTACCCACGCGGCATTGCAGGGTTCAAACAGTACCTTGAGATCTTGAACACTGAACCCGATATTCAGGATGCGGCCGATGCGGCTGAATTTGAGCACCTGACGGGCGATATTGAGTTTACGCAAGTCACATTTGGTTATGGAGACGGCAAAACGATTTTGCGTGACATTGATTTGTCGATCGATGCGGGAGCCACAGTCGCTTTTGTGGGGCCATCGGGCGCTGGCAAAACGACGCTCTGTAGCTTAATCCCGCGTTTTTACGAAGTGGATGCAGGGCAACTCACGATTGACGGGATTGACATTCGCGCAATGACACGCGCCTCGCTGCGGCGTCAAATCGGGATTGTGCAGCAAGATGTGTTTCTATTCTCTGGCACGATTGGCGAGAATATCGCCTATGGCAAACTTGACGCCAGCGAGGCTGACATTTGGGCGGCGGTCAAACGGGCGCAACTCGACGAGTTTATCCGCAGTCAGCCCAATGGTTTAGAGACAGTTATCGGCGAACGGGGTGTCAAACTCTCTGGCGGGCAGAAGCAGCGGCTAGCAATTGCACGCATGTTTTTGAAGAATCCGCCCATTCTCATTTTAGACGAAGCAACCTCTGCCCTAGACACCGCAACCGAGGCGGCTATCCAGCAAGCACTTGTCGACTTATCGCGGGGACGCACCACGCTTGTGATCGCCCATCGTCTTGCCACCATTAAGAACGCCGACAGAATTGTTGTTGTGACTGAGGATGGAATCGCAGAAGAAGGGCAACATGACGTCTTGCTGGCGACAGGCGGCATTTATAGCCAGCTACACAACGCCCAGTTTGGGTTCTAGACATCTGCGCGGATTATGACCCTAGCGAGAGCCAGAGTGTTCATGAAGCTGTACGAAAGAACGCGGACACCAGAGAGGCTTCTGTTCACCCGCGTTCTCATGGATATGTTGACTTTTGGACTGGCTTAATCTTATTCCGCAAATGCAGGAATCACTTCCTGACAAAACAGCTCTAGTGAACGTTTTTGCTCTTTATGCCCAAGCCCCATGCTTGCATAGTAGATGAACTCATCGACACCCAACGCTTCATATTGTTTGAGCTTTTCGATAACCTCATCAGGCGTGCCAAACAGCATGTTTTGATGCAGGCTTTTGGCATCTAACCCTGGTTGTTTTGCCACTGTGTCTGGATCTGCTGATTCTGGAAATCCGTTTGTCACCATGCCCACATTACGCATCAGATTGCCAAACTGACCAAGCTGGCGCTGTGCCGCTCGCACTGGGACTTCCCAATCGCGTTTGTTGTCATACACGGCTGCATGGCGCATCATGGCAAAAATCGGCCGATTGCAGCCCGGATTATTTGCCATAGCCTCATCAAGCCGCTGCTTATACAGCGCCACCTCAGACATATCACGTGTGAACGGCCATGAAGTGATGTTGCAATTATGTTTCACTGAATAATCAAACGTAATGGGCGCACGTGCAGCGACCCAAACTCTCGGATTTGCTTGCAGTGGTTTCGGAACAGAGGTCGCTGTAGGGAAGTTCCAGAACTCGCCTTTGTGTTCATAATCACCCTGCCACAGCGCCCGCACGGCAGGCAGCATTTCGTGCATGTAGCGCCAGCCGTCTTTTTGCGACAATCCTGACCGCATACGATCAAATTCTCGTTGATACGCACCTGAGCCGATGCCAAACTCAAGCCGACCACCGCTGAACAGATCGAGCAGCGCCGCCTCACCTGCCAAATTAATTGGATGCCAATAGGCGGCAACCGCGACGGCTGGGCCAAGGCGGATGTCGTTGGTATGCGCTGCCCACCACGTCAGAATCTGAAAAGGGTTTGGCGCAATTGTCATTTCAAGCGCATGATGCTCGGCCGCCCAAGCGATATTGAACCCACCCTGATCCGCCATCTGTACCATTTCGAGCGTATGCCTTTGAACATCGACCATGTCATGTTCGCCGGGTCCCATACGCTCCATGTTGATTGCTAGTTGAAATTTCATAAGCTTCTCAATTCGTTTTATGTTAATTCGGACTGAGACGCCTCAATGAGACGTCTACAAATTGGTTTACTGTGCCGAAGGCTACCGAATCCCAAATGGATTTGCCATCGGTTCCCGTGCTGTATTAATCCAAACGGTTTTTGTGCGCGTGTAGTCGTTGATGGCGTCGATACCGCTTTCGCGTCCGGGGCCACTATGTTTGAAGCCGCCAAAGGGTGCGATTGGGGAGATGACCCGATATGTGTTGACCCAAACAATGCCCGAATGAACCGCATCAGAGACGCGGATTGCTCGCCCAACGTCTTTGGTGAAAACGCCTGCCGCAAGCCCGAACTGTGTGTCGTTGGCGAGTGCGATCGCCTCTTCTTCGGTGTCAAAGCTGAGGGCTGATAACACTGGCCCAAACATTTCTTCGCGCACCGTGCGAATTTGCTGGTGCGGGCAGTCAAGAATTGTTGGCTCATAGTACCAACCGCTGTCAAAGCCTGCGGGTTGCTGACCGCCGTGGAGCAGGGTTGCGCCTTCACTGATGGCATCTTGAACTGATTCGCTGATGTGGTCAAGCTGTGCTTTTGTGGCCAGCGGGCCGATTTGCGTCTCGGCCGCAAGCGGGTCGCCAATTTGGATCTGCTTGGCGCGTTCGACTAGCTGTGCGAGAAACGCCTCGCGGATGCTTGACTGGATAAAAACGCGCGATCCTGCGACGCAGCTTTGCCCTGTTGCGCCAAAGTTGCCTGCGATGACGGCGTTGAGGGCGTTTTCGATGTCGGCGTCTTCAAAGACAATGATGGGGGATTTGCCGCCGAGTTCGAGGGAGACGACGGCAAAATTTTCGGCCGAATTTCGCACAACATGCCGCGCCGTATCAGGCCCACCCGTAAACGCAACCCGCGCTACATCTGGATGACTGGTCAGCAGACGCCCGCATGGCTCTCCAAAGCCTGTGATCACATTCACAACCCCCGGTGGGAACCCTGCTTCTTCAATAATCTTGGCAAACTCGAACAGCGGCGCGGGTGCATGTTCGGATGCCTTCAATACAACCGTGTTGCCTGCCGCCAAAGCTGGCCCAAGCTTGGTCGCCGTCAAAAACATCTGCGCATTCCACGGAACGACCGCCGCAACGACGCCAATCGGCATCCGTTTGGTGTAAGCAAACATATTTGGCTTGTCGATTGGCAGGGTTGCACCCTGAATTTTGTCGGCCAGCCCCGCATAATAATAGTAATAGTCAGACACATAGCCGGTTTGCCCGTGTGTCTCTTTTGCCAACTTGCCGCTGTCAATTGTCTCGATGTCGCCCAGATGCTTCACACGAGTGCTGATCAGGTCGCCAAGTTTGCGCAGGAGTTTGCCGCGTTGGGTGGCATTCATCTCCGCCCATGCACCTTGTGTGAGCGCACGTTTGGCCGCTGCAACAGCACGATTGACCTCGGCCGCGCCTGCAACCGCAACCTTCGCCCAAACCTCACCCGTGGCGGGGTTTATCGAATCAAGTGTTGTGCCATCCGCCGCATCACACCATTCACCGTCGATATACATTTGATAATGATTCATGATGTTCCTTCTCTTATGAAAGACGCCTCAGCCTGTTTTGGCAATGGCTTTACTTCGTCCGATGCTTAAATGAGTCGCGGCGGAAGCTGTAGAGTGCATTTGGATCAACCGCAATGTCGATCACGGCTGGTTTACCACAGTTGAGTGCTGCCTGAACAGCATCGCCAATTTCGGAAACGCGCTCAACCCGATAGCCAGCCGCGCCGTACAGTTCGGCTACTTTGTCAAAGGGCGGGCTGCTGATGTCGGCTCCGATATAACGTTCGCCGAAGAAGTCGCGTTGGTACGCTTTTTCTGCACCCCAGCACTGATTATTCATAACAATCGTAACTGTGTTGAGACCGTATTCAACCGCCGTACTCAATTCTGAAAGGGTCATGCCAAAGCCACCGTCGCCGCAAAAGCTAATGACAGGCGTATCAGGACGCGCTGCTTTGACGCCTAGCCCGCAGCCAAAGGAGAACCCGACGAGGCCAAAATCAAGCGGGGTGAACAAACTTTGCGGTTCCCAATAGTTGAGCGCATCCGTTATTTGTAGACATAGTGTTCCCGCGTCTAACGTGATCGTGGCATTTTTGGGCAGCGCATCGCGTAAGCCCTTAAACAGACCAGACGGCACGATTGGGAAAGCGTCTACATCGGCGTCTGCATCCCGCTTCGCCAAATAGGCGGCGCGTTCAGCGATATACGTCTGTGTCCACGCCTCCACTTCCGCTTTGGCTTCCTGATTGGCAAGTGCTGCGCGTAGCTGCTTTGCGACCGTGGGCGCGTCGGCAAAAATGCCAAGGGTAACAGGGAAGAAGCGCCCAATCGCGGTTGGTTCAATCTCAACCTGAATAATGTCGGCGTGTTCGTTGATATTGTCGTAGGTGTAAAAAGTGGAGTTGAAACCGAGGCGCGTGCCGAGTGCCAGAATAACGTCCGCTTCTTTAACCAGACGTGAGGCGACGACGTTGCCGCGTGGCCCCATCTGTCCCGCGTTTAGACGATGCCCAAATGGGATCGCGTCGCCATGTCCGGGAGAGGTGACGATTGGTGCGTTGAGTGCTTCCGCCAGTTCGATTGCGGCTTCGTGGGCGCGTGGGTTTTTGATGCCACCACCGGCGATGATGACGGGGCGTTCGGCCGAACGTAACAACGCCGCCGCTTCCTGAATCGCTGACGCTGATGCTGCCGGGGCCGCGTGGTGTCGATACCCTTTTGGCGATTGAAAATCAGAAAACTCGGCCGTCGCCGCCAGAATATCGCGGGGCAAATTTAGCTGCACAGGTCCTTGACGGGGTGCGAGCGCCACGCGAAACGCCTCGCGGAACATTTCAGGGATGCGTTTGGGCTGGGTGACGGTCCACGTTTTTTTCGTTATCGGCCGAAACAAAGTCGGCTGATCAACCTCTTGGAACGCATCCCGATCGACATGACCAGAAGCCAACGATCCCGCCAGCGCAACCACAGGCGAAAATGCCGCTTTGGCCTGTGCCAAGCCCGTCACTAGATTGGTTGCGCCGGGGCCATTTTGACCTGCCAAAATCACGCCCGGGCCACCCGTGGCACGTGCGTAACCGTCCGCCATGTGCGTGCCAGTGCGCTCATCGCGCACCCCAATAAATTTAATCTCTGACGTATCATAGAGCGCGTCAAACATTTCAATCGTGGCTGATCCAATTAGACCAAATACGTGTCCAACGTTTTCAACTTTAAGCGATTCAACAGCGGCTTGCCCGCCTGATAAGGTTGTCATGGTTTGTTCCTTGCGTAACGCGGGTGGTCACCCGCGCTTTAATTAAGAGGCAGATAATTATCTGCTGGAGATAGCTGCTTTAGGCTAATACCCCATCCAAAAATTGCATTACGGGTTTAGTAAACAGATGAGGTTGTTCTAGCAAGCCGAGGTGTTGTAGGTGGGGAACGATAATTGTTTGTGAATTGGGGATTTCGGAGGCGATGGCGTGGCTCATCGCGGGGGTGCTGCCCGTGTCGTTTTCGCAGGTCATGACGAGTGTGGGGAGGGTGAGGGGTGGTTTCGGCCGAATAATCTCAATCACCCCATTGGCTAGCACCCAACGACACTGCGCATACACCTCAGGTTCGTTTGCCAACACCCATTGCCGAATATTGGCGATCATCTCGACTTCATTGGCAAGAAATTCGGGCGTGAGCCAGCGTTTGAGGGTTGTGTCGAGCGTTGCGCCCGGACCGCCAGCGGCCGATTTTGCCGCCCGTGCCTCAACCGCTTCTTGTGCGGCGTCGCCACGTTCATGTGGCGAATTTAGAATTCCCAATGCCCACGCTCGCTCTGGATAGTCGAGAGCAAAGCGGCGGTTGATCATGCCGCCCAGCGAAAAGCCAACGACAGCACACTGTTCAATGTTGAGAAAATCAAGCAAATCGCGTAGCTGCATCGCGAATAGGGAAAGGGTTGGTTTGATGGGCGGTGGTGCGCTTTCGCCATGCCCAAACAGATCGTAATTGAGGATACGATAGCGCGTAGACAGCACTGGTTCATGCGCTCGCCAAGTGTGGCGATTTAGTCCCAGCCCGTGGACCAACGCAATAACGGGCGCATCTTCAGGCCCGCTAAGTTCATAAACTGTCCCGTTGGGACTCTGTTGTGTCATTGCCTTTCTCCTTCTGTGCAAAACTCAGTTAAAAACCGACTTTAGAAGGTCAATTCATAGATCGGTCAGCTATAACAAGAGACTGACTTACGAACCGACTGATTTATCAAATTCGGCCGCATCTTGCGCCATTAAGTTCAATACGGTGTCTCGTGCGCCGATGAGATGGGCTAGGCTGGCGGCGCGTGCGGCAAGCTGATCGCGATTGACCAAAGCGGTCGTCAAGTGGCGCATTTCCGTGAGCGAGGCCGCACGTCGGGTCGGGTCCATCATCGATTGGCTGCGCAAATAGTAAATACGGTCGATGACATTTTCGAGCGCACGGCGTATTTCAGCATTGCGGCAGCCAGTGAACAAGATGTCGTAATAGCGTTCTTTGGCGGCTCGCATGCGACCTAGCTCAAAGTGCAAAATACTTTGCTCAAGCTCTGTGAAAACATCGCCGATGTCCGCAAGCTCTTGGGCGCTGGCACGCTCGGTGAAAAGCTCGGCCGCCAGCGTTTCCAGCGTCGCACGCAGTTCAAATATCTCTTTGACTTTCCACGGACTGATTTGGGTGACGCTAAAACCACGATACGATTGACGCTCAATTAGGCCGTTCGCCTCTAAATTGACCAAGACCTCGCGCAAAATTGAACGGCTTGCACCCGTCAATTCGCACAGCTCCCGTTCGACCAACTTTTGACCTACCTTGAACTGTCCGTCAAAAATAGCGTTGCGCAACGTCGCTTGCACTTGGGCACGCAGGGTTGTGTCTTGGCGAATTGATTTTGTTTGTGGGGGAAGCGTTTTGTTGCTTGTGGGTCTGATCACAGTCAGCCTCTTATCTGCCTTTATTTA
>JBMZDF010000029.1:0-23111 GCA_049614105.1 Promineifilaceae bacterium (SeqCode) | reverse complement strand
CTCCTACGCTCCGCGTGGGAGTGTCTTTGCTTGCCGCTTGCGGCCTGTGGAGAATTTTTCTTGGCAGAGAAGAGGCAACGGAGCGGCAAGAGGAGCGTTCCACCTCGGAGCAGTGGAACGAGGTACCCTGTTTCACGGCTGTGTCTCTTAGAGAGTTGCTTAACGCCCCGTTACTTTTTTGCACCCCGATTCGATTCTGCTATGATCCCATCTTATATATCACTGATATATCACAACAAGAAATCGAAAGAAATTTAGAATGAAGAATGGAGAATGAAGAAATAAAGATGTCATGTTTCAGCATCCTTCATTCAATATTCTTCATTTCTCTTCCCGTTTGGAGAAATACGCATGAGTTCGCTTCCCGCACAGGCAAAAGTCGTCGTTATTGGCGCTGGAATTGTTGGAAATAGTCTAGTCTATCATCTTGCCAAGCTTGGCTGGACTGATATGGTGCAGATTGATAAAGGCCCGCTGCCAAACCCTGGTGGATCAACTGGTCACGCCTCAAACTTTATCTTCCCTGTCGATCATTCAAAAGAGATGTGTATCCTGACGCAGGAAAGCATCGCAACCTATAAGCATTTTGGCACATTTGTGGAGCCAGGTGGAATCGAGTTGGCACGCACGCCAGAGCGGATGCAGGAATCGGCGCGTCGTGTTGCCTCTGCAAAGGCGTGGGGTGAGCAGGGTGAGGTGATTTCGGCCGAACAGATCAAAGAAATGGCCCCCTTCGTCAACACCGAAAACATTCTCGGTGGCTTCTACAGCCCAACGGCTGGCGTTTGCGACCCGTTACGTGCTGGCACGCTGATGCGTGAATACGCGATGGAAAAGAATGCGCTTCAGACCTTTGCCAATGTTGAGGTAATGGATCTGATTGCCAAAAACGGCCGAATCCGAACGGTCGTCACCGACGAAGGCAGCATCGACGCTGAATATGTGATTATCGCCTGTGGCGTATGGGCACCACGCCTTGCGCGTATGGTTGGCGTGCGTATCCCACTCGCGCCGATCGTGCATCAATTTATGACGGTTGGCCCTGTCCCTATGTTTGAAGGGCAAAAGGGCGAGATCAACTATCCGATGATCCGCGACGTTGATGAGAACATGTACGAACGACAAAACGGGAGCGATCTTGAAATCGGTTCCTACTGTCACCGCACTATCATTCACGAACCAGATGATATTCCTTCAAACGCAGAAGCGACGATGACGCCAACGGAGCTACCGTTTACGGCCGATGATTTTGACGCAGGCATGGAGATCGCCATTGAGCTGATGCCCGACATCTTGGACAATGACGAGGTCGGTATCCGTCACGCGATCAATGGGTTGATGTCGTTGACACCAGACGGTGCGCCACTGATTGGTGAGTTCCCGACGGTGAAAGGGTTGTGGTCTTGCAACGCGATTTGGATTAAGGAAGCGCCAGGGTTTGGTCGCGCAACGGCCGAATTGATGACCTACGGCACGTCTGAGGTTGATATTACTGGCTCACGTTTGGAGCGTTTCTTTGACCACAACAGCACAAAGCCGCATGTCTATGCACGTGTCTATGAAACGTTCAACAAGATGTACAGCATCATCCATCCTGCGGAACAGTACAGCAGCAATCGCGAAGTACGTTTGAGTCCGTTCCATGCACGCACAAGCGAATTGGGTGCTGAATATATCGAGACGGCTGGGTGGGAACGCCCGCTGTACTATCGCTCGAATGAGCATTTGCTTGAGAAGTATGGCGATAAGGTGATGCCCCGTTCGGCCGAATGGGACTCACGCTGGTGGTCGCCAATTATCAACGCAGAACATCTCCAAATGCGCGAAACAGGCGGCGTTGTTGACCTAACCGCGTTTGCCGTTTTTGACATCACAGGCTCTGGCGTCGTTGCGTACATGCAAAAAATGACGGTTCACAACGCCAATGTCAAAGTTGGACGCTCAATCTATACGCCAATCCTTGACCCACATGGCGGCTTCAAAGCAGATTTAACCATCATGCGTATGGGCAAATACCACTATCGCGTCATTACTGGCGGCGGCGGTGCGAACCTTGATAAAAGCTGGTTTATGGACAACATGCCCGATGATGGCAGCGTACATTTAGCAGACATGAGTTCAGCAATGTGTACGATTGGCCTGTGGGGACCAAATGCGCGTGCTGCACTGCAATCGATCACCGAAGATGACGTGTCAGACGCAGGAATTCGCTACGGCTCAGTCAAGAAGATCGTGATTGGAACAGTGACCGCATGGGCGTTCCGTATTTCTTATGTTGGTGAAGCTGGCTGGGAAATTTACACGCACATGGAGCAAGGGACAAAACTGTATGATGTTTTGCTTGCTGCGGCTAAAGCTCACGACATGATCCCTGTTGGGAACGGTGTGTATGGCACGACCGCTCGTATCGAGAAAGGGTATCGGGCAATGGGTGCTGAGTTAGAGTCTGAATACAACCCAGTTGAAGCAGGCTTGTCACGTGGCAAAGTTAAGAAGGCAGATTTCATCGGCAAAGAAGCATATGTCAAAGCGATGTCTGAGACGCCTGCGGCGATGCTCTGTACGCTGGCCGTGATGGACAACACCTCATCAACAGGCGAGAAGCGCTACATGTTGGGACGTGAGCCAATTTTGACCAAAGACGGCGAACGTATTGTTGACTCACACGGGCGTGGCTCTTATGTGACTTCGGCCGGCTCCGCGCCATCAATGGGACAACATTTGCTCATGAGCTATCTGCCAACCAGCTTGGCGCAGGTTGGAACAGAATTGCTTGTTGAATATCTGGGCGAGCAATACCCTGTTCAGGTTGTTGTTGCTGGCGCAACACCGTATTTTGATGCGGCCGATGAACGGATGAAGGGGTAGGCTTTTTGCGTCTGAACAGCCATAAAGATTGTTGCTGTTCTGAATAACGAACGGAGAACAATGAATAATTAATGACGAATGTCGTCAGCGATAATTCATTCACAAATCTCCGTTCATTGTTAATTATTCACCGTTCATTCACCGTTTGCTCAAGCTGATAGATCAAAATTCAACGGAGCCATCGTCAATTCCAATGCGATCAGGCTGGAGCAACTCAAATGCTCGCCAGAGCGGGCCATCCTGCCGCTGACCGCGCCGATCGAGGGCGCTGGTAGCTAGAATGATGCCGTCTGTAGCACGGGCCGTGAGGCCGTAAACGATGCGGGTGAGCAGTTGGTTGCGGATATTGATTTCTTCGCTGAGCGTCCACTGACGATCGGCATCCCAACTGGGCGCGAGGACAAAGGCGTTGCTGAGCGGCTGACGCGGAATGTCCCACCAGCCACTCGCCGAGGTTTCGAGCCACACCTGCATACGCACAGGTTGTCCGCGCAGTAGATAGCCGTAAATAGTCGAGATGAGGATGCCGTCTGGGTCGGGTGGGTCGCCCATTTCGGGCGGTTCGCTGGTGACAAGTCCTTTGTTGATACAGGTGAGGAAGGCGCGGCCAATTTCGGCCGAATCCTTCAACCCCAACGCCCCAGACGCTTCAACTAAACGGGTTGCCGTTTTGACCAACCATTCAATGACGCCCGCCGCCGCCAAGTCTGGCTCAGGCTGGAAATCGCGCCGTGCTAGCAAATCGGTAAACAGGCGATAGATAAATTGGTCGAGCGGGTGTTGTCCGCCGTTGTCGTTTATCCAGAGGCGGAGCTTCTCGTATAGCTCGATGATTTCGGGGCTAAGGCGTTCGGTGAGGTCAGGGGGGAGATTTTCGGCCGAACGCAACACCCCCGAACTAGGTGGATAAGCTGCCCCCGCAAGCAGCGCCGCACGCGCTGGATCCAACCCTTGAATGCTGAGCGCCAACGCTTCCGAAACATCATATTCAGTTGGCAACACGCCCCAATTAGGATGCGCCAGCGCAACCCAAGTCAACCACGCACGCACACGCGGCTCCTCACGCGGGCTAGCCCTTCGCCGCACAATGTTCATCGGAATGTTAGCATCACGCAGCGCCTGAATCAGCGTGTAGCGCAGTGCCCCGTCAAGATAGGGAACCATGATCGCAATGTCGCTGGGCCTGAGATCGGGGTCCTCTTTGAGCATGGTCGCCAGCCGCGCTGCTAATGTGTTGAGCATTTCGCGCCGATAACGGCTTTGTACGATGTCAAGCACAACCCCTTCCGGCAGTTCAGGCTTTTCCTGACTAGAGCGCCCGTTGAAAATGTCATCGAGCATTCGGGCCGTGCGGCGCAGTTTTTTCGATCCAGCAAAGCCTTCTTCAAAATCGAACACCCGTGTGGCATGCAGTCGAAACTGCTGTGCCCCAAGCGGGTCAGCCGCCAAAAAGCGCCGATAACCGCCGTCTGCATCGTAGACAATGGTGGCACTTTCGGTCGATTGCATCAGCCCCGCCACGAAATGTTGCCCAGCAGGCGTTTGCTCTTCTACATTGTCAACTAAAATATGTTGATAACGCTCACTGAAATAACGTGAGAACTCTGGGTGAGCAAGCACCTGATTGTTAAAAACATCGATTGTCAGGGACAGATCGAGCAAATTATTGTCGAGGCAATGTTGACGAAAGGTATCGGCCGCCTCCTTCGCCTGATGTAAATTGCGTACATGATTGGCTTCACCAGCCCATGAGCGCACCTGTCGTTCAGTCGCCTGCAAAATATCGAGCCGATTGAGCGCAGAGCGGTTAAGCGTGTCAAGTAGCTGGCTGACAATTTGCTGCGGTCTGCGGCGCAGGTCGGCAAACGCGCCACGGTCAACCATCGGCGTGATGGTGTTCCACATCAAGAGCTGCGCTAGATCATAGCCAAGAAAGGTCGGCGGCTTGAACCCACTGGCAAACCCAGCCTGCCGAGCCACAAGCGGCCAAAATAACATGACCATCTCACGGGCAAGCTGATTGAAGTGCATCAGTTTGAGATCGCTAAACGATTTGAGATCTGATTGTTCGATAAACTTGCTGAAAGCGTTGCGCTGCTCGGGATCAGCGACGAGAACGAGAACGGTATAGGCGGGGTTTCCTGCGGATAGGAGTTGACCCAACCGTTCGCGCAGAACGGTTGTTTTGCCCGTCCCTGCGCGTCCGTAGATGAATACTGTGCCGTCTGAACCGATAGCGGCTTGTTGAAGAGGAGTAAGGGAGGACATGGGTACTCAGTCAGATTGATTTGAATGTTGCGTCTGAATGCAATATGTGTGCTGTAAGCGTAGAAATTAGCTAGCAATGAGTTGCTAGCTAATGGAAAAAATGGTTGATGGACTGGCTTTCTGACTACTTACGGCTTTGGCGTTTACTGGATATGCCGTTAGGGTTGTCGAAAGCGTAAATGAACAGCGCCAAGGTGGATTTCATCGCCGTTACTTAGTTGCAGCCCATATTCGGGTACTTCACGGTCGTTGACATAGGTTCCACTGGTGCTTTGCTCATCGTAGATTCGATAAACGTCTCCATCCTGCACAATTGTTGCATGAATGCGAGACACGGTTGGATCCTCTTTGAGCGGGAGGTCCACTGTTGCAGAGCGTCCAATCAGATACTCTGAACGTGTTAGCGGATGTAAGGAGGCGGTTGGTGTGACGGATTCGAGCACCTCAATGCTAGGCTGTGCTGGTGCAAGAATAGTCCGCTGATCGTGCTCAAAAGAGGTAGGAACAGCCGTCGGCTGGCTCGATGGTTGATTGATGGGAACGGCCCGTTCTGGTGGTGCGTAAGGACTGCGACTTGGTTTAGAGGGTTCCGCAGGCATTTCCTTGACAGGAGGCGGCGCATCATTAATGTTGACTTGACGCTGGCGTCTTGTCTGATTCTGCGCTGCTTGCAAACGAGGCCACAAAATTCGTAGTGCCGCGATGAGAGCAATAATGATTAGGCAGATAACGGTGAGCCAAATGATATTGCTAGGAATACCGAGTCCAGATCGGCCGATGTCGCTTGGTACGTCGCGACTGCCCTCGATAACGTTGAGAAGCAGCGGGGCGCTGCTCGACTGTTGCCCTGTTTCATCGCGAATAACCACTTGGACACGATTTTCACCATAGTGAACAGGCAGTTGAGTCGCAACCTGTGCTAGCTCTGCGGGCGCTATCTCAGAAATAGGGTTGCCGTCATGCCAAAGCTGTGCCTGTGCAACCGTGCGCTCTGTGCCGTCTAGCCAAATAACAGAAACAGGCAGCTCTATCTCAAGCGGCTCAGGCCCTGTGCCACCCTCGATCAACGGCAAGGTTACATCATAAGTTTGCTCAAGTGTGTCAATGGAGACGCGCGGAATGCTGGCGGGAACCTCGACTTGCGTACGCGCCACGGGAAGCTGTGCCTGATTTGGAAAGCTGATTTCAACATCAAAGACACCAGGCAGAAGGTTGTCGATAACATACCGCACAATCGTGTTGGAACCACGACTAATTACACGTGTCCAGATGTCGTTTAGGCTGCTTGCATCCGTAAAATTGACGCTGACGCCGCCCGTTGAAGACGCGAGCGAGCGCATATATTCAGTGCCGAGGTCGCGGCTAAAATCGCTGAGGCCCGTATCAACGATAACGCTGTGGATCGCAATATTTTTGCTGCTGGCAAGCGGTGCAATTTCTTCAGAAACGAACTGACTGCTAACGGCGTCCGTACCGTCGCTGAGCAGAACAAGCGAGGTTGCTAATTCTGAGCTGGGCTTGATATCGTCGATGCGTGTGAGCAGGTCGCCCATGCTGTCAAAGAGCGCGGTTGCGCCATCAAACGGCTGTAGACCTGAGGCAAAGAGATTAGCGACATCATTATAGAAGAAGGTTGGGGGGAGCAATTCGGCCGAATTTGTATCATTGATCTGATAAATAGCAATGTGGTCAATCTGCTCGCGCATGAAAGAGGTTGACGCAAACGATTGAATACTGCTTTGAATATCACCCACACGGTCTGCTGCACCCGAAGACAGATCAAGCAGAATAATTGTGAATGTTCCAGCCGGTTCAGAACCAATGACCGACGCCTGTGAGACTCGTTCTCCGTTGTGCTTGACAGAGACTAACTCGCTGCTGTCTAAGTTGAGCAATTGTCCTGTTTCGTCCGAAACAGCGAGCGTCACGTCTACAGCAGGTAATGCGGCTGTGTTGACACCTGTGACAGTTAACTGCGGGGTTGCACTTTGAGCGAAGATTGTGCTGTTTAAACAGAAAAATAATGCGAAAACGAGGAACGTCCAGAGCCGTTTCATAGGCAGGGGGTCTCCTGAGTAATTACCAATTTTATTGGCAACGATACAGGGAGTTTGAGATGCTGTCAAGCTAAGGAGGTGTCGGCAGCCATCGTACGACATGACAAATTTTTATGCTTTTGGACTTTATCTAGCTACATTAAATACAATGAAACGGCAATTTTGATAAATGGCACGTGAATTTGTTGTATTGTAGGCCACAACGCTTGATTTTCCAGAGAGGAGTCTCTAAACTTGGCACACTATGTTCATCCCCTAAACCAATGGTATTTGGCGCAAGTTACTTACCTCTTGGTTGATGTGAATTTTTTGGTAGTACCAACAATTAAATAAAGCTCAAGAAGCAGTTTGTCCTTGCGTATATTGCAGGTATCAATCTAGTTCAATTAAGATAGGATTTCACACAGGTGAATTTTGTCACGTTCCAGTTGCAAGATTGTAGTTTTATGCATTGTGTGAGCCTCTTTGTTGCTTGAGAAATAATCCAAATAGTAGAAGCGGATTGTCTGTAACAGCTACATTTGTGGGTCTGTTTTTGTAAACAATCGCTTTTATCATAAGGTGAATGTTGTTTATCTAAATACGTTGTGAACTGTGTATTAACGCGCTAGGCATTAATTGTTCACAGGCTAGTTAGATACATAATAAGTGCCTTGGCGCAACTGGCAAACCCTTCATCGAGTGGAAGAGGCTTTGCTTACAAGGGGTCTGTTTTGCGTCTGCAACCTTGATGCTTAGAGATGAGGGTTATTATTACTTATTCAATCCTTGCTTCTTAGGGTAGTGGAGAAATTCGTTATGTTCAGTTTAAGATACTGGAAAGCTGGTGTTTGCCTGCTGTTTGCTAGTTTTACTCTTGCGTGTACATCTGCGGAGGAGGTTCCTTATGGAGGTATAGAACAACCGCTAGTGGCGTTTGATTTTACGCCTGTGCCAACATCGACAAGTGTGGTGGGCGTCGATGAAGGGGCAGCAGAACTCAGCGCCGACTCGTTTACGATTCAGGTTGAGAATGTGGTGATTGAATCTGAGCAGCCAGCAATTCAGATGGTCGATTCGGCCGAAACCAACGCAACGATTCAAGAAGAAGAAGAAGAACCTGTCGACGAAGTTGTTATCACTCGTGAAGTGCAGCCGCCGATGGTCAATCGCAGCGTTCTCAAAACCAGCATTACCGCGAGTCGTAATGCCATTTCAAACCTCACCTACACAATCAACGTGGCGAATGGGGTTGGATCGCTTTCATGCGTTGAAATGAGTAACTTTTATCAGGACGTTCTAGAATTCGAGGTTTACACCGCACCGTCTGCGCTGGCTCAAGCTAACGACACCTACACACATGCGCTCGACATGAGTGTCAATGGGGTTGCGGGCCTGTTTGACCTTTGTACCAACTTTCTGAACGAGTCAGCCTTTAACGATGGGATCAACATTAACGAAATTGAGCCTGACGTGTGGCAGCGGGCTGTGTCTGACAGTAACGAGGCGATTCGTTCGGCCGAAAATGCGGTTGGCTGGCTCAAAGGACAGGCCAAACTACTGCGGATTTTGTTTGATCAAGTGGATACACAAATTCAGCAAGCAGACACACTTGTTTCAAACGCACAAATTAGTAACTGTAAACCGATTCGTCAAGCGTTTGAGCAGACAGTGACGCAAGCAACCTACCTTGATCTAGGTGGGAACGCAAAAAATGGCTCGTCCTACAACAAATATGTCCAAGCGTTAGAACGTTTAGACGCTGGTTTCCGTGCGCTGTATGAATATTGTGCCTCTGATGTGGGTGGGATGGGGCAGTTTATGGATAGCAATGGGATTGACGCACATTTTAGTGAGTTAGCTGTCAACGCATCGCGTGGTGTTCAACAGGCGCAGGAACTGATGGAACTGGCCGATTTCTACATTACACCGCCAACGGCTGTTCCACCAACGGCCGTTCCTACAAAGGATACGAGCCATGTAATTGTGCCCACGGTCGCCCCCATTGTTGTCGAGCCAACGAAGCAAGCAACACAACAGGCTGTGTGGACTAACACATCTAGTGAGGCGCAGGCGCTGTCACTTTTTGTTATCAGTACCCAGCAATCTGCACAAGCGCATATCTGGGAGATTGTGATCGGTTTTAATGCCGCAGGTGGTGTGGGTCCATTTACCTTACTGACAGGAGGTGAGTTAAATGGCAACAACAGTTTGCTTGTGGCACAAACATGTGATCGGAACTTTCGTGACAGTGTATCGGTGCGAGACGCCAACGGGCAGCTATTTCGTTCGGAAAAGATCGAAGTCACCCGCGACGGCGTGTGTCAATAAACGGTTGGCCATTTCGCAGTTTTATTCATAAGTAGCAAGCAAAACGCATAATCTGTATTTACCAGGGTCGTTGCCGCCGCTGGTTTTTATTGGTTGGAAAAGCACATGTTTATTCACTGACCATGTCGACGCTTCGGCAGGCTCAGCTAGCGAGACAATTGCTGCAATTTTGACAGGTTCAGTTTACGTTATTGTTTTCAACCCATTTGAAACAGATCTATCAGGAAAATTAGTCTCTATAGCCACACGCCGTCTTTCCCAACATGTTGCGCCAAATAGAATAATTGCCCCACATGATGGGCCTCATGGAATTGGAAGTAGGCGATACTGTCTCCAATGCTGTTTGATTGGTAGCCTGATGGCTTGCATAGCTTTTCATATGAACTGCGCTGTAAGCCTCGTTCTAGCGCGTTTTGGGTGTGTTCAAATGCGCTGAGTAGTTGATCAAGCTGTAAAGGGGCGGGATCTTCGGCCGAAAACGCCCCCGAACTCCCATTTCGATAGCGTTGCCGCTCCAGATCGGTCCAAACGTGTGATTCCCCAACATAATGCAGGGCAAAGGTGCGTGCCGAAACGATGTGACCAAGTAGCCAGTTGTAACATTGCCCTGACGCTGGCAAGCTGATCAGGCTTTCTGCGTGGGTGATTTGGGCGGTTTGCTTGCGGATGAGGGTCGCATTGTAGCGAAATAGTTTGATTAAGGCGGCTGGGTGAAGCATGTTTCTAGTTTAGCGAAAAGCCAGATCGAAGGAAAATTGAGATTGGTTAGGCTGTTTTCGGCCGAAAATCAGCCTATCACCTCTGGTAGCCCTTCTTTTATAGCCCGTCTTTCCGTTATCGTTTATTTTGCCCACCAAAACCCCCTGTGTTATAGTTGTGCCTGATTTCACAAACGAAGGGTAAGGTCCTCCCATGGTTCAAAATTGGCAATTTATCGGTTGGTTTGTTCTGCTGGCACCGATTTTTCCAGCGGCTCCAATCCTGATTAACTGGCTTCTAGGCCCCAAAAAACCGAATGCAATTAAAACGCAAACCTACGAGTGCGGTATCGAGACAGTAGGTGATGCTTGGATCCAATTTAAGGTTCAATATTACGTCTATGCGATTGTGTTCGTTGTATTTGATGTTGAAGCGTTATTCTTGTTTCCAATTGCGTCAGCCTATGACAAATTAGGCTTCTTCGCGATTGGTGCAACCGCGCTTTTCATCATCCTGTTGGCAGATGGTCTCGTCTACGCATGGGGTAAAGGTGCCCTTGAGTACGTTTAATCGGAGCCACTATGCTTGAGTTATTACAAGGAATTTTTGGTACTGCCCCCTGGGTAACACAGCTTTCAGCGATACTTGGCGTGGTCATTATCTCGTCTTTTGCGCTGCTTATCGTTATTTTCCTGATTTGGGAAGAGCGTAAGGTGATTGCGCGTATTCAAGATCGTATCGGCCCAAATCGCGTTGGCCCCTACGGCTTGGGTCAATCGTTTGCTGACATTGTCAAGCTCTTGATCAAAGAGCAAATCACCCCGGCTGGTGCAGACAAGGTCGCTTACAACACCGCGCCCATCCTGATTGTTGTAATGGCAGTTATGATGTGGGCTGTGATGCCCTTTGGTCCTGGCATTATCGGTGCTGACCTAAACATCGGCGTCTTCTACATTTTAGCGATTAGTTCTGTTTCAGTTGTCGCAGTTCTGCTTGCAGGCTGGGGATCAAATAACAAGTATGCGTTGCTAGGGGCATTTCGCTCAGTGGCTCAGCTTGTTAGCTACGAAGTGCCAATGGTCATTGCGTTGCTCGTTCCAATCCTATTGGCACGCTCAATGTCAACCGTTGACATTATTGAAGCGCAAACGGTGCCTTTCTTCTTTATGGCACCTCTCTCGCTGCTGATTTTCTTTATCTCAGCACTTGCAGAAACAGGTCGTACGCCGTTTGACCTTCTTGAAGCGGAATCTGAAATTATTGCAGGCTTCCATGTCGAATACAGTGGTATGAAGTTCGCGATGTTCCAGCTTGCTGAGTTCGTGAGCGCATACTTTATGTCCTGCATGATCGCAGTCATCTATTTTGGGGGCTGGAATATCCCGCTTATCAATTTAGTGATTCGTCTGTTTGGTGGTGCGCCACTTGACATTACGCAGTGGGGCATTGCTGGTTCAATATTTGGTGTTGCCGTCTTCTTCTTCAAGTCGATGGTGTTCTACTTCTGCTTCATCTGGATTCGCGGCACGTTGCCTCGCGTTCGTATCGACCAAATTCTAGATTTCAACTGGAAGTTCTTAGTTCCAATCTCATTGGTTCTCATTCTGGTTGTGGCTGTGCTCGATAAACTCATCCCTGCTTCGGCCGGTGATGTAGGGCGCGGTGTTATTCACTTCTTGGCGAATGTTGCAATCATGTTTGGTGTCGTTGAAGTTCTGCGTCGCCGTGGCCGCGCAAATCGTTTGGCGGCCGAAGACGAGCCGGAAGCTGATGCTGGGCATGATGACCACGCGCATGCCGTTCCTGCTCACTAGCATGTTATAGGAAGGTCATAAAATATTATGAGTGGTTCAGTAATACTCTTCCTGATTTTGACAGTTATCACCCTTGGCTCAGCCTTGGTCGTGGTCACTGATCGCAATCTTTTTCACGCTGCACTCGCGATGATGGTCTCGTTTGCAGGTGTCGCTGGCTTCTATGCGATGCTCAACAGTGGGTTTATGGCGGCGGCTCAGCTGCTTGTCTATATCGGTGCAATCTCCATTTTGGTGATTTTCGCGATTATGATGACGCGCCGTTTGATGAGTGCGGACGAAAAACCGTTCAACTCACAAGCGGCTGGTGCTGGTGTAGGCGCACTTGGCCTGTTTGGTCTGCTCGCTTTTGTCCTTATTCGCTCGACAGAAGCGATGCCAGGGTTTACACCTCTGCTAAACCCATCTTATGTCCCCTCACAACAAATTGACCCCTTGCTAACACAATCGGTCACGCGGATGGGTCAACTGCTTGTTCATGCAGATGGCTACGTGCTTCCATTTGAACTTGCTTCAGTATTGCTGCTGGCTGCGCTAGTTGGCGCAATCGTTGTTGCAATCCCAACTAGAGAGGAAGAAGAATGATCCCTCTTTCGTGGTATCTCCTTGTTTCCGCAGCATTGTTCTGCATTGGCCTTTACGGTGTGCTGGCACGCCGCAACGCAGTTGCCATCTTGATGGCGGTTGAGTTGATGTTGAATGCGGTCAATATGAATTTGATTGCGTTCTGGCGTTATGGCCTGACGCTCACGCCAACGTCCGCCGTTGACAATCAGCCAGTAGGTATCACCTGGGCTGTGTTTGTCCTTGCTGTGGCTGCGGCCGAAGCTGCGGTTGGCCTTGCATTGGTTATTGCCGTCTATCGTGACCGCGACTCTGTTGTTGCGGAAGAGCTGGACACGCTTAAGTACTAAGAAAGTAAGAATGAAGAATGATGAATGAAGAAATCAAGCAACAACGCTTTATTCTCCATTCAATGTTCTTCATTTCTTCCTGATTTTCTTTGAGGTTTCGCTGATATGGAACAATTGACAGGGCTAACGTGGCTTATTCCAGCCCCACCATTAGCAGCCTTCTTCATTATTATCCTGTTCCTTCGTCGTTACAAGACGATAAGTTGGGGATTGGCTTGGGCCGGCATCTTTACGTCGCTGGTTTTTAGCTGGATTATTGCCTTCAACTTTTTTGGACTGGATGCACATGGTATTGCTGAGCATCCAGTGCAGATTGCGGACTCGGTTGTATGGATGCCATTTGGCGAATATACAACTGCAAACCCTTTCTGTGACGGTTGTATCAAGATGGGTGTTGCAGTTGACCCCTTAACGGCAATGATGCTGTTCTTCGTACCGCTCGCTGTATCAATGATTTTTGTTTACAGCGTTGGGTATCACAACTGGGGTCAGCCAAAGGGTCATCATTTGGGTGAGCCGAATCATGGTAAGGAAGAGCCTTTATTTGCGCGATTCTTTGCTTATATGAGCCTTTTTGCGGGCGCGATGCTGATACTAACGGTGGCAGACAATTTACTGTTGCTGTTTGTTGGTTGGGAGGTGATGGGTTTATGCTCCTATCTCTTGATCGGCTTCTGGTATGCGCGCACGTACGAACACGATCCCAAGAATCCACAGAAACTTCCCCCACGTTATGCGTCGATTAAGGCGTTTATGACGACACGTGTCGCTGATGTTGTGATGCTGATGGGGATTGTGTTCTTTTATCGTGTGTTTGGGACGCTGAATTTTGCGGAAGCACTTTCGGCCGAATCCCTCATGCACGCGGCCGACTCAACCATTATGGGGATGGAGGGTGGCTTTGCGCTAGGCGTGATGGCACTACTTATCTTCACAGGTACAGTTGGTAAATCCGCTCAATGGCCGCTTCACGTTTGGCTACCAAACGCGATGGAAGGTCCAACACCTGTTAGTGCGGTTATCCATGCTGCGGCAATGGTTTCGGCCGGTATTTACCTCATCCTGCGCATCTTCCCGCTAATTGCGGTTGGGATGCACTTTAATGAAGGGGCTGGCCTAACGATTGCATTCATTGGTGCATTTACAGCCTTTATGGCTGCGACAATCGCGGTTGCACAAGATGATGTGAAGGGTGTTCTTGCTTACTCAACCATTTCGCAGCTTGGCTTTATGGTCGCTGCAATTGGTATCGGTGCATACATCGCGGCCGCGTTCCACTTGATGACGCACGCTTTCTTCAAAGCGCTTTTGTTCCTTTCTTCTGGATCTGTGATTCATGGGATGGAGCATGGGGCAGAGCATGTCCACGACCATCACACCGACCCACAGGATATGATGAACATGGGCGGCTTGGCTGAAAAGATGCCGCGCACGTGGATCGCTTTCCTGATTGGCGGTTTGGCACTGTCTGGCTTCCCGCTTGTCACTGCTGGCTTCTGGTCAAAAGATGAAATTCTCGCAGACGCATGGCTCTATGGGTCGGATGGTGATATGAAGGCATTGGTTGTCTTTATCACGCTGGCGCTTGCAGCACTGCTCACTGCGTTTTATACCTCACGTCAACTTTGCCTGACCTTCCTTGGTAAACCACGAACACCGCTGGCTGAGCACGCACATGAAAGCAATAATTTCATGACGGTCCCGCTCATGGTTTTGGCAGTGTTTGCAGTGGGCATCGGTTGGGTTGGTATCCCAGACGACTTTGGATGGAAAAATTCTGAAACGAATTTCTTCCACCATTTTGTTGGCGCAGGCGTTGAGCACACGATTGATGCACTTTATGTGGGTTCAGTTGATGCACACGGTGGCGATGATGGGCATAGTGAGCCTGCGGATGATTCTCACGGTGAAGAAGAGGATCATGGCGGCCGATTGGTTGCGCTGGCTAGCGTTGCGCTTGCTGACGACGAGCCTACGGATGATGGTCACGGAACGGAAGATGATGCACACGCAGCGGCCGATGACAGCCATGCGGCCGATGACGCACACGGTGATGACGCGCATGGTGATGATCACCACATCGGCGTTTATGTTGCTCATCAGGTCAAAGCACCACCGTTTAATTTGGTTCCATTGTTGACATCAATTGTTGTTGCATTGGGTGGTCTAGGCGGCGGCTGGCTTATGTATGGCCGCAAGCCACTTAAAGCGGGTGAACCTGATCCACTGGTGAAAATGCTTGGCCCGCTGCACACTTTCTTGCTCAACAAATGGTACTGGGATGAACTGTATATGGCAGTTCTTGTACGCCCAGTCACTTACTTCTCAGAAACAATTGTCTATCACTGGATTGACAAGGGTTTGATTGACGGAACAATTCACATTGTTGCTAACGCCTTCTACACAGTAGGCGCAGTCTCGAAATGGCTAGAAGAACTTATCTTTGACGATCTGGTTGATGCGATTAAAGATGGTTTCCTTTGGGTCTCGCGTGAGTTCCGTTCGATTCAAACAGGTAAAATTCAAGAGTATGCGTTGCTCTCAACATTCCTCGCAGTTGCGTTGGCAGTTGTTGTACTAGCCGCTTACGTCTTCCGGGTACTCCCGATTGGTTAGGAGATTGCATAAATGTTTCTAGATAACCTGCTAACCATCACGATTTTCGCGCCGCTATTGTTCGCGTTCATCGTGTTCCTGTTGCCTGACGATGATAAGAACCTTATTCGTCGTACAGCACTTTTCTTTAGCCTTATAACTTTGGGAATGACCATTACGCTGTGGGTTATGTTTGACCGCAGCATGCCTGGGTTTCAGTTTGAACAACAGGCGGAATGGTTCCCTGCGCTTGGTGCAAGCTTCCATATTGGACTAGACGGCATTAGTTTGCCAATGGTTCTATTAACAGGCATCTTGACCCCGCTTGGTATCTTGGCCTCATTTGGTATCCAAGAGCGGGTCAAAATCTACATGACGCTTTTCCTCATTATGGAAACAGCGTCACTCGGCTTGTTCTCAGCTATTGACCTCCTTATCTTCTTCATCTTTTGGGAATTTGGCCTTGTGCCGATGTACATGATGATTCGGATTTGGGGTGGTAAGGATCGCGTTTACGCATCGTTCAAGTTCTTTATCTATACGATGGCGGGTAGCCTTGGTCTGCTGCTCAGCATCCAGATTATGGGCTTGTCGATGGGAACGTTCGACCTGATCGAGTTGCTTGATAAATGGGTGAATGCAAGCTCAACGATGCGTTTGCCTCTCATTGGATTGCAGCTTGGTCCAGTTAAGACATTTGCATTCTGGGCGTTTTTCATCGCCTTTGCAATCAAAGTTCCAATTTGGCCTTTCCACACGTGGTTGCCCGACGCGCATACACAAGCACCAACTGCTGGCTCGATGATGCTGGCAGGTGTGTTGCTTAAACTAGGCGCTTACGGTTTCTTGCGTTTGGTTATTCCGTTGTTCCCTGTAGAAGCCTATAACGCGGCGGGCTTGCTTGCTGCGCTTGGTATGTTGAGTATTGTGCTAGGCGGATTTGCTGCATATGGTCAATGGGACTTTAAGCGGTTGGTTGCCTACTCCTCTATTAACCATATGGGGTTTGTTGTCTTAGGCATTGCGGTTTATGCCACAGTTTATGGACAGCATCACGGTACAGAAACTAACAGCATCGCGTTGGCTCTAAACAACTATGGGATTACATCGGCCGATGCAACACTAGATGCCACAATGGCAGCTAATGGTGCGGTCTTGCAGATGTTCAACCATGGACTTTCGGCCGCTGCCATGTTCTTCATGGTGGGCGTTATCTACGAACGGGCACACACACGCGATCTCAAGAAATTCGGTGGCATTTGGAGTCGACTCCCTGTGTTCGGCGGTATCTTGATTTTCGTCAGCATGTGTTCGCTCGGTTTACCAGGGTTGAACGGCTTCCCTGGTGAGTTCGCCATTACGCGCAGCGCGTGGGGAATTTTCCCAGTTTACGTCGCGCTTTCGATGGTTGGTTTACTCATGACAGGCGCTTACGTTCTGAAAGGGATTGGCGAGACGCTGCATGGACCACTTAAACCAGAATGGCGCACGCTGCCAAAAATGACGGTACAGGAACACTTGGTTGTTTGGCCGCTCATGATTTTGATGCTTGTAATTGGTATTTGGCCGCAATGGTTGTCGGCTATTATCAACGACACCGTTACGCTAATTTTAAGCTAGATTTTAATCGGGCTAGGAAGAAACTATGTCGGGCTTTCCGTTTCTGTCAGTCATCACGCTTTCGCCAATCGTGGCAGCCATCATCATTTTGATGATGCCCGAAGAGCGTAAAGAAAACGCCAAGATGATGGGCCTTACCGCCATGATTCTCGGGTTGGTGCTGTCTGGCTATCTTTACTACGATTACAACGTCAACTGGGTTCCCAATATTGACGACTCGGTACGCTGGGCTGATACCTTGGCCTACGTCGAGAACGCTGTTTGGGTCGAGTCGGCTGGGATTGGCTACACCTTGGGTGTAGACGGTTTGAGTTTGACACTCGTATTCTTGACCGCGATTGTCGGTCTAGGCGGTGCGTTGATCTCTTGGGGCGTCTCAGATCGTCCTCGCGAATTCTATGCATTTTTCATGCTGCTTGTGGCAGGTGTTCATGGTGTGTTTGTAGCGGTAGATGGCTTCTTGCTATTCTTCTTCTATGAAATTGCCGTGTTGCCCATGTATGTCATGATTGTTATTTGGGGCTGGAAGGCGCGGCGCGAATATGCCGCAATGAAGCTGACGCTCTACATATTAGTCGGTAGCTTCATCGCCTTAATCCCGTTCCTGATACTTTACTTCCAACTGCCAGACATTGTGGCACCGGGCGTTGTTGAAGGATATACAGGTGGCCTAACCTTTGATCTGCGTGTTTGGTCAGAAGCGAATTTTGACACAGCTACCCAGATTCGTTGGTTTATGCCAATCTTTATTGGATTCATCATCCTCGCGGGTATGTTCCCCTTCCACAACTGGTCACCAGATGGGCATGTGGCTGCACCAACCGCCGTTTCAATGATTCACGCAGGTGTCTTGATGAAACTTGGTGGCTACGCAGCGATGCGCTTGGGTATCCAGATTTTGCCAGAAGGGGCCGTTTACTGGATGCCGCTGATTATCCTATTGTCGCTAGTCAATGTGGTTTACGGGGCATTCATTGCAATGCGCCAACGTGACCTCAAATACATGATTGGCTACTCTAGTGTGAGTCATATGGGTTTGGTTGTGATGGGTTTTGCCGCGATGAATCGTCAAGGCATGCTCGGCGCAGGCATCCAAATGGTCAGCCACGGTTTGATGACGGCGATGTTCTTCGCTTGTGTTGGTATGATGTACGACCGCGCTCACACCCGTAACATGGACGAGCTAAGCGGTATGATGAAAGCTTTCCCATGGGTCTCAGTCGCCTTCATCCTTGGCTCATTCGTTTCGATGGGTATGCCTGGCTTGTCTGGTTTCATTGCTGAGTTCCCTATCTTCATGGGCGTCTGGGGTGGTGGAGAGTTTAATTTAGGCGGCACTGTGTTCGGTCTAAATCCAGCAAACTACTACTTCATTGTTGCTGAAATTGCCGTCCTCGGCATCATTATCACGGCGGCGTATCTACTACGAGCAGTAACGTCTGTATTCTTTGGTGAGTACGACCCAGATGCTTGGCATGATATGCGCCCGATTATGGCAATCGACAAATTTGTTTTGGTGCTTTTCTGCGGATTGCTTATCTTGATTGGTGTCTATCCCGCAGTTATCGCGCCAATTGTGGAAGCCGGTGTTCGACCAGTGGTTGTACGGGTGGCTGAAGCGCAACAAGTCTTTACCGTTATGAATGATGTACAGTCATTTGCTCAAACGGTATTTGCAGCTTTGTTTGGAGGTGCGTAAGTGAGCGCAACCTTAGCTAACTATTTCGCGATTTTGCCTGAGATTCTGTTGGTTGCTCTGATCTTTATTGTATTGGGGTACAACAGTTTCGTTACAGGCGCTAACGGCCGAACGGCGGGGCTGATTACGGCATGGGGAACTGTCATTATTGCAGTTGCTTATGGCGTGTTGGTTTCTGTTAATTGGGACAGCGTAGCAGCGTGGCAGTCGTACGAAACATTGACAGCTCCAGCACTGAACATCCCTGTTCAGCATTGGGGTGGTATGATTTCGGGCGACCCGATTGGCGTCGTTTTCCGCATGATGTTTTTGGCCGCACTCTTGCTCACAACGCTGTTGTCGCTTGACACAGATGCGTTGCAGCAGGCTGAGTACTTTGCGCTGTTGATTGCGGCAACGATTGGATTTAACCTGATGTCGGTTTCGGCCGATATGGTAATGCTAATCATCGCACTTGAAACAGCCAGCATCTCGCTTTACCTTTTGGCCGCCTACGCAGTCAAAGATTCTAAATCGACAGAAGCAGGGATGAAGTACTTTGTCTATGGTGCATTTGCATCGGCAATTATGCTGTACGGTATGAGCCTTCTCTATGGCTTAACTGGACGCACAAACATCTATGCAATTGCAGAAGAGATTCGAGAACTCAATTTGCTAACACCGAACATCAGTGTCACAGAGCTAAGTGCTTTCCTTGTGACGACTGCGGTTCTGCTCGTTGTTGGGTTTGGCTTCAAAATATCTGCAATTCCGTTTCACTGGTGGGCACCTGATGTTTATGAAGGCGCTCCTACACAGGTAACAGGATTTGCCTCGACTGCATCAAAGGCGGCAGGATTTGCACTGTTCATCCGTGTTTTCAGCGCGGGTGCAGTTGGCGCACCGACAAGTGGTTCGGCATGGTGGGCGATGTTGGTTGCAATCAGCATCATCACAATGATTGTTGGCAATATGCTGGCAATTTACCAGACGAATATCAAGCGCATGTTGGCCTACTCAAGTGTTGCACAAGCTGGATATGTTCTAATTGCGCTTGTCGCATTTACACCAGAGGCAGCGGGCGCAGCGATGTTCTACCTGTTGATGTACGTGCTCACAAATATTGCTGCATTCGGCGTTATCGTTCTCGTTGGAGACAAAACAGGCTCGTCTGATATGAAAGACCTCTATGGTCTGAGCCGTCGCTCTCCTTACTTGGCGCTAGCAATGCTGTTTGCACTGCTCTCATTGGGTGGTATTCCACCGACAGCAGGCTTCTTCGGCAAGTTCTTCATCTTTAAAGCGGCCGTTGATGCGGGGCTTTGGGGATTGGCGCTAGTTGGTATTATGGCAGCGTTTATTTCGCTCTATTACTACCTCTCCGTTGTTAAGTACATCTATCTCTACCGTGACGAAGAACGCGAGACAGAAGCGATTCAAATGTCACGTGCCGCCAAACTGGCGATGGGGCTTAGCGTTGCGGGTATCCTATGGTTGGGTATCTTTGCTGGCCCGGCAATTAACTGGACAAACAATGCGGCACAGTGGTTCTTTTCAAGTTAATCACTCGTCGCATATTCCGTTTGTGATATAATACACAAACAGCACCTTAACCCATCATGTCCCAAAAAAATTCATCAGAACAGACTGTTGCGCTTGCAAATATGATCGCGTCGATTGGTTGCACCACGACGCTAGCAAGCATGGCTATTGTTGGGGCAGCGTTTGGGCTAGGGATTTGGCTTGACGGTTTACTCGGTACTCGCCCAATAATGACGTTTGTTGCACTAGCTGGTAGTTTTCCAGTTACATTGTATGTAATCGTAAGGCTTAGTCTTAATGCGGTTGCAAGAGCAAATCGGATTCGCGAGGAACTCGAAAAAGAAAATTCTAAGCAGAACGAGGATAGTTCGTAATGGCGTTTCTTAATCCAAGCAAAAGAAGATTTTGGATACTTTTGGCAGTTATTGGGATGTTTGCTCTCCCAAGTATTCTGCCTCCTGTTCGCCCTTTTATTCAATTACCGGGTGAAGTTTATCCTGGAACCGAGGCGTTCCTTGGTGGATGGACAAATACTTTCTCTGCAAGCCTTTTGACATGGGCAATTGTCATGATACTGGCTTTTTCGCTGCGTGCGGGTTCGCGCTCTGCTGATGAAGTTCCTAGCGGTTTTTATAACTTCTTTGAGATGTTGATTGAAGGTGCTTACAACTTTGCGGCTAACATTGCAGGGCACTCTAAAGTTAAAGACTTTTTCCCCCTTTTCATGACCTACATCATGGTTATCGTTATCGGTAACTGGTTAGGGTTGGTTCCAGGGTTTGATAGTATCGGTATCTGGGAAAATAAAGCAGTCTTTGAGTTTCATAAAGCGGAAGCGGCTCATCAGGATCACCCAGAAGATGTTCTTGGTCTAGTTGATGCTGAGAACAAAGGTGACTTGAAAAACGGCATGTGGCTCATAAGCAAAGAAGCGTTTGCTGACGACGATGCTGCGATTGAGACGCACACGCTAGAGATTGAGACGCATGGTGAAGACTCTCACGGGACAATTGAGTTTGTCGAGAAAGAGGGTTTGAATCCTGAAGCGGCCGATTGGACGATTGTTCCATTCTTTAGGCCTGCTGCTACCGATCTTAACATGACGTTCGCCTTTGCAATTATCGCAATGGTGATGGTTCAATACTTTGGTATTCGTTATCTTGGCCCACGTGATTACTTCTCAAAATTCTTCCCATTCATTGGGAAAGGATGGGGTGCTCAGGTTGCTAAGAACCCGATTAAGGCGATTGACCCAATCGTTGGTATTTTGGAGCTTGTATCTGAAATATCAAAAGTGATTTCGTTCGCGTTTCGTCTTTTAGGTAATATTTTCGCGGGTATGGTTCTCCTCTTTGTTATGGCGTACCTACTGCCCGCAGCTAACATCGCATTCTTTGGCCTCGAATTCTTCGTGGGTCTGATTCAAGGTGCAGTGTTTGGTTTACTTATGCTCATCTTCATGGTTAGCGCGACTGTTAGTCACTCAGATCACGGTGATGATCACCACTAAATTGTGGTTTTTTTGAAAATTAGCTTGGGTAGTACTAAGCAAAACTAATTATCGTTGAGACTAGAATTCAACGGAGGTTGTTATTATGGAAGCAGAAGCTGGTGTAGCTATCGGAGAAGGCTTGAAAGCCTTAGGTGCAGGATTGGCAATGTTGGGTGCGATTGGTGCAGGTGCAGGTATTGGTATTCTTGTTGCCGGTGCTGTTCAAGGTATCGCTCGTAACCCCGATGCAAGTGGTGATATTCAGACAAATATGATTCTTGGAATTGCGTTTGCTGAAGCTGTTGCGATTTACGCGCTCGTTGTTGCCCTCATCATTTTGTTCGTATTTTAGGGCTAGGTTGTTCAGTTCAAACAATATGTTTGAATGAATGTAAGTTGAGAGTAGGCAACTATGGAAGCATTAGGAATTAATCCTGGTTATCTGCTAATGCAGATTTTTGGAATTACCGTCCTCACACTTTTACTAAACCGTTTAGCATATCAACCAATTCTTGGTGTTCTTGAAGAACGTCAGAAGCGTATTGCGAAAGGTTTGGAAGATGCACGTCAGGCAGCAGTTGCTCGTGACAATGCAGAAGCGGAAGCGAAGAAGGTAATCGAGGCAGCACGTGCTGAAGCTGGCAAGGTTCGTGCGGAAGCAGTTTCTGCTGCTGAAGCACAAGCAAAAGAAGTTGAAACACAGGCACGTGAACAGGCTCGTGGCATTTTGGCACAAGCTGATGCAGATGCTGAAGAACGTCGCAACGGCGCTTTGGCTGATATGCGTGGACAGATTGCTTCAATCTCAATCGCAGCAGCTAACAAGCTTGTTGGCGAGGCGCTTGACGAAAAACGTCAACACGGCTTGATCAACAGCTTCTTTGCAAAAGTACCTTCGGGTGTAAGCAGTTTGCGTGGTTCTTCGGCCGAAGTAACCTCTGCACTGCCACTCACTGAAGGTGAGCAAGCAGCAGCTCGTAAAGCAATTAGCGCATCTAACATTACTTTCAAAGTTGACCCAAGCATTATGGGTGGCTTGATTGTACGTGTTGGTGACCGAATCGTTGACAGCAGCGTTGCTGGTCAAATGAACGGTATGCGTGATTCTCTAAGCGGCTAATTTAGCTCTTTAGGTATCATTAAAAACGAGCGCGGCGTAAGCCGCGCTTTTTTTGTTATGGTATGTCCAAAAAATCTACCTAATATCGTGGTGAGAAGTCGCTAATACACCGAAGATTAGAATGCTTTTTTGTT
>JBMZDF010000028.1:12221-23207 GCA_049614105.1 Promineifilaceae bacterium (SeqCode) | reverse complement strand
TTTGGGAAGCGGTTCGGCTGCACGATGGGGTCATCTGTTTTTTGGATGAACACCTTGATCGTTTATGGCAAGCGGCCGCGACCGTTGGCATGGATGTGGGCATGAGCAAGGCAGAGTTAACCGAAGAAATCTGGAAAACGTTTCGCGCCAACAACATGACTGACAGCGCCTATGTGCGTTTCATGTTGACACGCGGCATCAAAAAAACCCCCTCACAAGATCCACGTCTGACGATTAGCGGCCCCAATCTCGTCATGATTGCTGAACACAAAAAGGCGAGCAGAGAGAGCAAAGAACGCGGCATCACGCTATTTACAAGCACCATTCGACGCGGCTCTCCTGATTATCTCGACCCACGCCTGAACTGTCACAGCAAACTACACGAAGTTCAGGCGCTTATCCAAGCAATTCAGGCGGGCTGTGATGAGGCATTGATGCTTGACATCAACGGAATGGTTGCCACCTGCAACGCAACTAACTTTTTCATGATCAAAAACGGCGAGCTATGGACTTCAACTGGTCAATACTGCATGAACGGCATCACGCGCGGCAAAATCCTAGAAGTGGCTCGCAAAGCGGGGATTCCCGCCTACGAAAAGAACTTTTCGCTGTTTGATGTTTATGGCGCAGATGAGGCGTTTGTCACAGGGACGTTCGGCGGCGTTACACCTGTCAACGCGATCGATGGGCGCAAGATCGGGCCCGGCGGCTTCGGCGAAATGTCCCGTTGTTTGAGCGCACTTTATGAGGAAGAAATTCATTTAACGGTGGCTAGGGAAAAGGCAGCGAAGTAGGCTGCATGTGATGAGTTAGGAAAAGCGCCCTCCCCTAGCCCCTCCCGAAGGGAGAGGGATCTGAGTCCTCCCCTGCGGGGGAGGATAGGTGGGGGTTCTTCAGCAAAATACCAAACTACTGATAAAAATCATGTCAAACTCTCCCCTTAGAATTTGTGTTTGGAGCGGGCCGCGCAATATTTCGACGGCGCTGATGTATTCGTTTGCACAGCGTTCGGATACAACGGTGGTTGATGAGGCGCTGTATGGGCACTATCTGTCCAAAACACCTGCCGAGGCGTATCATCCAGGTTCGGCCGAAATCATCGCCACAATGGACAACGACGGCGAACGGGTTGTCCGTGATATTTTGCTCGGCCCATACAACACGCCAATCGTATTCCACAAACAAATGACCCACCATTTAGTTGAGTTAGATTGGGGCTTTATGGCGCAGACGATCAACGTGATCCTGACGCGCGATCCAGTTGATATGCTGCCCTCCTACATGAAAAATGTTGAGCGGCCCACAATGGTTGATGTGGGCTACGCCAAACATATAAAACTGCTCAATTATTTGCGGTCGCTGGGACAAGAACCGCCCGTACTTGATTCAAAACAAGTGCTGCTCAATCCGCGCAAAGTGCTGACGGCGCTGTGTGAACAGATTGGGATTCCGTTTGATGAGGCGATGCTAACTTGGGACGCAGGCGCACGGTTGGAAGATGGCTGCTGGGCCAAAGATTGGTATCACAGCGTGCATCGTTCGACGGGGTTTGGGGCTTATCGGCCGAAATCAGCCCCCTTCCCCGACTCACTCAAACCATTGCTTGCGGAATGCTTGCCCTATTATGAGCAACTGAGCCAGCTAGCAATTTCAGGTGAAGCGGCAAACTAGTACGGTTTAGAACGAGCGACTGTCATCACGCGATACAAAGTGAGTGCAATTAGAATGAACAGGGTTGCTAGACCATAAACGGGGATGCCCTCGGTGGCTGTTTCGGCCGAATTCAACGAAACAGCCGTTGGGGGTAGCTGCTGGGTCAAAGTCAACGTTCCCAGCGGGCTGCTGTTGAACGGGGTGACAGATTGCAGACGGGTGATAGGATTGCCCAAATTCTCATCATTGGCCGCCTCAAACGTCGCACCCGCGTCAGTGCCTGCGTCATAAGGATACAGGTCAACCGTGATCGACGGTTCCCAATTTCCGTTGCTGTCCTGCAACGCAAGCCCGTTGACACCGATAAACCAGTCAGGGCTAGGCGCAATCATCGAAACGAGCGTCAAATGTGGATAATCGCTGTGAACGGTGATGTTGGCCGTGAGCGTCCCGGCGGCCGTGCCAAGGCTGGACGGAAACTCAACCCATTCATACGCATTGCCCGCCCCGATAGCCACATCAACCTCATCATTTAACGGCGTGTTCCAACCCCACTCCGCCATACGACGAATGCCGTTTGTGGCAATCCCGCCGTTCTCCCAAAAGGTTGTGCCGCTTTTGTGGGTTGTGCCAACCAAGCGTGACCAATGGTCGTTGGTTGGCAATGGAATCGACGTGGGGTTGTGTGAGGATTGGCTCCACACGCTCTCAAATGTCACCGTATAAATGGTTGTTGGGCCGTTCGCTTGGCTCGTTTCGGCCGAAATCAAACTTCCCAACAATAACAACACAACCCATATCAATTGTTTGCTCATAACTCGCCACCCAAATTAGTATTGGATGTGTTTCAAATAGGTTGGTGACAATAACGTAGACTGAGCTTGTCGAAGTCGCAGCGGCGTGTTGCTCAGGCTTCAACTGGCTCAGGCTTCGACAGGCTCAGCCACCGCTCTTTACTCAAATGAAACACACTCTTTATTATTTCAGTTCAGCAAAAACAGCCGTTGTGTAGATGCTGACTAGCTGAAAGCAAAGCCAACGAAGTACCTGACCTGCTTACGCTTTAGAACAGTGTAACGTGTTACAATCGCCCGTTGGGTAAAAAAATGTACCCTGTATGAATTTGGCAATCAATCTGTAAGCTTTTGGTAAGCAAGTTAACACCAAAAGTTTTTAATTTAACTGCAAAAACGCAACAGCGTGAAAAATGTATGCGTAGGTTATCGCCTCTTATGGTTTTGATAAGCACCCTCCCCTAGCCCCTCCCGAAGGGAGGGGGATTAGATGGGGGTCTCGCGTCTTTGTAGCTTAATTTTTTATGAGCAATATCGGTTATAACTTTAGCAATCAAACAGTTCTCGTGACGGGCGGCTCACGCGGGATCGGGCGCGAGATCGCGTTGCAATTTGCCGCTGCGGGCGCACGTGTTGCGGTTCACTATGTTGGCAATCAGGCTGCGGCCGAACAAACGATGGCGGACCTAAATGGCGACCAGCATATGATTGTGCAGGGTGATATCGGCATTGTGGCCGATCTGGAGCGGTTGGTGGCGGAGGTTGTGGCTGAATTCGGCCGAATTGACATCCTCATCAACAACGCGGGTATCTACGAATACCACAAAATAGCTGAGGCCAGCTTTGACGAGTGGCAACACGCTTGGCAGCGCATCATCAACGTCAACCTGATCGGCGCGGCACACCTCATCTACCTCTGTGCGCAGACGATGATTCCCAACGGTGGCGGGCGCGTTGTCAACGTCAGCTCACGCGGCGCATTTCGCGGCGAACCCGAGTCACCCGCCTATGGCGCAAGCAAAGCGGGGATGAACGCAATGGGTCAATCGTTGGCAAAGGCACTTGGTGAACACAATGTGTTTGTCCACACCGTTGCGCCAGGGTTTGTCGAAACGGACATGGCGGCTAACATTCTCAGCACACCTACGGGCGAGTTTTTACGCAATGAAAGCCCGTTGAAGCGTGTCGCACAGCCGCATGAGGTTGCCAACGCAGTACTATTCTGCGCCAGCGAGGAAAGTAAGTTTATGACGGGCTGCATCTTAGATGTCAACGGCGCGTCGTACTTACGAACCTGAGATATGCCGATTGCTTCATTTGCTGTCATAATTCCCTATGTGCAAAGTGCATCGACGGCAAGTGACAAATGGCTAGCGGCTAGCAGTTTACAAACACACATTTCACTATTATTTCGCACTTGGGATTGGAGATTATGATGTCCGAATTTTCGGCCGAAACCCTCTATCAATTTGAAACAATCACTAGCAATGTATTGTCACCTGATGGACAGCACATTGCTTATGGCGTAAAGCGTGTCGACCGCAAAACGGAAAAGAAACCGATCGACCTTTGGGTGGTTGCAACCGACGGGCAAAGCAAGCCGCGTCGCTTCACTTGGAGCGACAGCGTTGAAGCTTATCCCCAATGGTCACCCGATGGGCAATCAATCGCGTTTGTCTCCAATCGTGGCGACGGCAAGCAGATGCAGCTATATGTGCTGCCCTTCCACGGCGGCGAAGCGCGTCCTTTGACCAAAGCTAGCGGCAGTTTGAGCGTATACGACTGGTCACCCGATGGCTCCAAAATCGCTGTCATCCATCGTGGCAAAGATGAGGATGCGGTCGAGCGCGAGAAAGACCCGCAGAAAAAGAAGCTAGGCATTGTCGCCCACCATATCACAACCGCCACTTACAAATATGATGGCATCGGATTTCTGCCTAAAAGCCGCGCACACATCTGGATTATAGATGTTGAAAGCGGTGAGATGCAGCAGTTAACAACGGGCGACTTTAACATCAGCAACTTAGCATGGTCGCCCGATGGTGAGCAGATTGCCCTGACGGCCAACGTCAACAGCGATACGGGGATGCACACCGACCAAGATGAAATCTATACGGTCAGCGCAACAATTGGCGATGAGCCACATGGTGTTGATAGTTTTACGCAGGTAACGAGCGGCGGTGGTGGTATTACGCTAATGGCGTATTCACCCGACGGGTCGCAGATCGCCTACTTTGGCAATCCAATGATTGGCAACTGGTGGCAAAACACTGAGTGCTTTGTTGTTCCAGCGACAGGTGGCGACTCACGCAGCTTGACGGCCGCACATGATGTCTACGTTGGCTCTAGCTCGGTTAATGACGTCCCAGGCGGCACGCCGTCACTTTCGCCAGCGTGGTCGGCCGATGGGCAGCGTATCCGTTTTCAAGTTTCCCGCCACGGCAACCAGCCATTGATGCAGGTCAACGTCGCAACGGGCGAACTAAGCACCGTAATCGAAGCGAATACCATCATTGGGATCGCGCACACCGATCGCGACGAACAAGTTTTTGGCTACATGCAGGCCACAATGAGCGATCCCTGCCAGCTTTTCGCTAAGCGGGGCGACGAGATTGTGCAGCTCACCCAGCTTAATAGCTGGCTAGCGGACGTGCCACAGTGCGCCGTGGAAGAAGTTTGGTTCGAGAGCAAAGACGGCTACAAAGTGCAGGGCTGGATTATGACGCCGCCCAACTTCGACCCTAGCCAAACGTATCCCTCGATCATGGAAATTCACGGCGGGCCACAGGCTCAATATGCAAATTTCTACATGCATGAGTTTTACTACTTGGCTTCACAAGGGTACGTTGTTTACTTCTCTAACCCGCGCGGCGGTCAAGGGTATGGCAACGCCCACTGCAAGGCAATTCATGGGCAGTGGGGAACAGTCGATTTTGACGATTTGATGGCATGGGCTGACTACATGGAAGCACAGCCTTACATTGACAAGTCGCGTATGGGCGTGACGGGCGGCAGCTATGGCGGGCTGATGACGAGCATGATTATCGGCCGAACAAATCGCTTCACCGCCGCCGCTGCACAACGTTCAGTCACCAACTGGATCAGCATGTACGGTACGGCCGATTTCAACATGGATTGGGAAATGCTGTGCGGCGACCCAGCCCCGTGGGTAGACATCGAAACCAACTGGAAGCACTCACCGATTAGCTACATTGGCAACGCGACAACGCCCACGCTAATCATCCACAGCCTGAACGACTTCCGCACCAATTTCGAGCAGTCTGAACTGCTCTACGTTGCGCTGAAAAAGCTGGGGATCGATACAGAAATGGTTGTTTTCCCCGGTGAATCACACGGACTCAGCCGCACAGGACGCACCGACCGACGCATCGCCCGTTTGGAACACATCGCGCGTTGGTTTAATAAATATTTGAAGTAGAGAGTATGCCGTAAGGAGTAAAGGGGTCTATCCTCTTACTCCCTGCGCCCTACTCCTTGCTCCTTTTCTTCATGAAGATCGCAATTGATGCAATGGGAAGCGACAACTATCCTGTGCCAGACATAGCTGGCGCGGTTTTGGCTGCGCGTGAATGGAAGTGTGAGATTGTGCTTGTCGGCGATGAGGCCGTGATCGGGGCAGAGCTGGCAAAGCACGACACCAGCGGCCTCGACATCAGCATTAAGCACGCTGCCGAACATATCACAATGGACGACAAGCCAGCGCAAGCGGTGCGCGGCAAGCGTAATTCCTCAACCCACATCGGTTTGGGGCTGCTAAAAAGCGGTGAGGCAGATGGATTTGTGAGTGCGGGCAACACAGGCGGCACGGTCAGCGTCGCGGCGCTGCACTCCCCACGACGCATTCGCGGGATTAAACGCTTTGCGATTGGCGCACGTTTTCCAACGCCCGGCTACCCGTTGCTGATTGACACTGGCGCAAATGTGGACTGCACAGCCGAGAATTTGGCCCAATTTGGGTTGATGGGCAGCTTGTTCATGGAATTGGGCATGCAGATCAACAAACCGCGTGTCGGCTTATTGACCATTGGTGAGGAAGACGGCAAAGGGAACGCCATCACCAAGGCAGCGGCGGAACTGCTGCGCGAACTGCCGATTAACTTTATCGGCAACATTGAGCCGAAGGTGTTCATGTCGGGCAACGTTGAGGTTGCGGTTGCGGACGGGTTTGTCGGCAACATTTTTCTAAAAACGGCCGAAGCAACGGCACGCTCGTTGCAGAAAACAATTTACAAACAAATTATGAGCAGCACGCGGACAAAGATCGGCGGCTGGCTCGCACAGCCTGCATTTGACAAAGCGGCCGAGATTTTTTCGGCCGATAAAGTCGGCGGCGCACCCTTGCTCGGTGTCAACGGCGTCGTGATTATTGCGCACGGCGGCTCCAGCCCCTACGCAATCAAAAACGCGATTGGGCAAGCACGTATGATGATTCTTGGGAAGGTCGTCGACGCGATCAAATCGGGCTTAAAAAAAGGTGAGCAGTAATCGACTGGCGTACGGGATGCGACAGTAGCATATTGCTCACGAGTGACGAAAATGAATGCATAAAAAGGTAGATGGACGCGGCCGAACACGGGTCGTGGTGACAGGCATGGGGGCCGTAACGCCCCTAGGCAACAGCGTTGAGGCAAGCTGGCAAGCCGCACTTAGCGGGCAATCTGGCGTTGCACAAATCTCGCACTTTGATGCGAGTCCACTTCCCTGCCAAATCGCAGGGGAGGTAACAGGCTTCAACGCCAAAGCGTTTATCTCTGGGCGCGAGGCGCGACGCATGAGCCGATCGTCTCATTTTGCGATTGCTGCTTTACGCAAAGCGCAGATTGACGCTGGCCTACCAGAAACATGCACAGACCCTGAGCGCACGGGCGTGGTGATGGGATCAGCCATTGGCGGGTTTGACATCAGCACGGCGGCGCTGCAAACCTATTGGAAACACGGCTGGACAAGGGTTCATCCTTTCGCCGTTAGCGCAACCTTGCCCAACATGGTCAGCCATCACGTAAGCTGGGCGGCGAACAGTTTAGGGCCAATCGCAACGCAGGTGTCTGCCTGTAGCGCAGGTGTGCAGGCGATTGGCGAGGCGGCCGAATTGATTCGGCGCGGCGTGGCCGACATGATGTTTGCAGGTGGGGCAGAGAGCGCCGTTACCGAAGGCATCGTGGCAGGCTTTTGTGCGATGCGGGCGTTGCCTGTCAACTACAATGACAACCCCAGCGCAGCAAGCCGTCCCTTTGACGCCAATCGTGAAGGGTTTATCTTGAGCGAAGGCAGCGCGGTGTTGGTTTTAGAAAGTTTGGAACATGCGCTGGCGCGTGGGGCCAACATCATTGCAGAATATCTGGGCTATGCATCTTCGTCTGATGCATACCACATGATTAAACCTGATCCGACCTCGCAAGGGGCGATTCGGGCGATGAAGTGGGCGCTGGATCAGGCGGATATTGATTCGGCCGAAGTAAACTACATCAACGCGCACGGCACATCAACCCCGCTCAACGATTCGGGTGAGACGTTTGCCGTCAAAGAAGTATTTGGCGAGCAAGCGTACAGCATCCCAATCAGCAGCACCAAATCAATCATGGGACACGCGATGGGCGCAGCAGGCGCAATCGAATCGATGTTCACGATTAAGGCACTGCAAACAGGCATCCTACCGCCAACGTGGAACTATGAGACGCCCGATCCAGCTTGTGATCTGGACTATGTGCCAAACGCGCCACGCAAAAGCGACCCAACGGTCGGCATGTGCAACGCCTTTGGACTGGGTGGGCAAAACGCCTCGATCTTGTTTCGACGTTGGGACGAAGCGTAAAAAGTGAAAAGTGAAAAGCAGAAAGAGCAACTTTTCACTGACAACGACTTATCTGAAGAGGAAATCGGAATGGAAGTATATCGTAACGACGCTAAAATTAAGCGCTACAAAACGATTGCACAAGGTGCCAGCTTGCTGGGGCTTTCTGTGCTTGGTGTGGGGCTCTATCTCTCGTTTCAGGGCGATCCAGAGATGGCAACCATTCAGCTAGTCACGCTGTTGGTCGGAATCCTGCTGTGGCAAGTGTCACTCTATTTTTCAAACACCTACGTCAACAGCCCACGTCCTGATGAGCTGCTCGACGACGCGCTGCGTGCCGCCTCGTATAAAAGCCACGTCTATCACTACAGTCTACCGCTGAACCACGTGATGCTGACCCGTTCAGGGCCAGTTGCCTTTGTGATCAAAAACCAGTCGGGCAAAATCAGCGTCAGCGGTGACAAAGGCGATCGTTGGAAACGTAGCGGCATGAACTTACGACGCTTTTTGGGGCAGGAACCAGCATTGGGCAACCCAACACGCGAAGCCTCTGTTGCAATCGGCGAGTTGGTCAAGTTCATCAAAGAGAAAGCACCTGAAATCGACGAAATTCCAATCGGGTCAATCATCATCTTTACCGACCCGCAGGTCAAAGCAACGCTCAACATTACCGAGTCAGGTATGCCGGCGCTGCATATCTCAGACTTGAAGGCATACATCAGAAAACAGTTGGGTCGTCCGCTGCCGCCCGAAAAATATCGACGTTTACGCACTATTTTTGAAGAAGCATCAGTCGAAGCGGGAGCTGTCAAGGTTGAGTGACAAAAAAGTGTGCGTCATTAGTGGCGCAAACAATGGGATCGGGTTTGAAACGGCGCTGGCGCTTGCAGGGCAAGGTGCAACCGTTGTGATGCTGTGCCGCAGCCGCGAACGTGGCGAAGCGGCACAGGCGAAAATTGCAGCGGCGACGGGCAACACGCCTGATTTACTGCTAGCTGATTTGTCGTTGCAGCGTGAAGTTGTGCGCGTTTCGGCCGAAATCAAACAAACCTACCCCCACCTCGACGTTCTCGTGAACAACGCAGGCGCGGCCTTCACAAAAAAGCAGACCACAAGCGAAGGTCTTGAAATGACCTTCGCCCTCAACCACCTCGGCTACTTTCGGCTCACGCTCGAATTGCTCGACCTGATCAAGGCCAGCGCCCCCGCACGCATCGTCAACACCTCCTCATCAGCACACGCTTGGGTACGCAACTTCGACCTCAACAATTTGCAGGGCGAAATCAAATACGGCGGCTTCCCTGCCTACGGCGGCAGCAAATTGTGCAACGTGCTGTTCACCTACGAGCTAGCGCGGCGTTTAGAGGGTACAGGCGTGACGGTCAACTGCCTCAATCCCGGCGCAACCACCACCTATCGCAGCGGCAGCAATCGTTTCACCAACCTAATGACTACCCTTTTCAAGCCGTTCATGAATACGGCGAGACAGGGGGCTGCTCCGATTATTTATTTGGCGTCGTCAGATGAGGTGGCAGGGGTGACGGGGAAATATTATGATTATCATTGTCAGGTGGTGGATTCGGCCGAAATCACCCACGATCCAGCCATAGCAAAACAGCTTTGGGACAAAAGCCTCGCTATCATCGAAACACTTGAATAATGCGCAATTCAATTGGTAATTATGCGTTATTCATTATTAATTCTCTTAAAACGAATAACGGATAACGGGTAACGAATAATTACCAATGGTCGGTTCGCATCACACCTCTTCGTCCTCTTCGTCAAATCCTTCCCAATCAATCGGCTCGTTCTGAATCTCTTCAATCAGTTGACGTGCTTCTTGCTCCTGCTCTTTTGGCACATAAACGCGCCCTTCGCCCAGCAATCCGACGGTCAGCCCGATTGCGCGGCCTGCACCTTCCTGCATGGCACGGGCGCGAATGCCTTCAGATTCAAGGCGACCAGCCAGAATTTGAGCGGGCAATAGCCCCATCGTTTTTTCAACTGTGACCCATTTGATGGGGGTTCGGCCGCCTTTTGGCGTTTCGGCCGAATTGGAAATAGTCCCGCTTACTTTGGTAATCTTAGCACGTGGTTCTTCGTCGGGCAGTGGATGGGATTGTGCATAGCTCATGGGAGCATCATACAGGAAGCACGGCTAATTTGTAACCATCTCTGGCGAGATTGTGAGGAGTCTAACGTTTGGGACATAGAAAGTAAGGACTAGAAAACGTGGCTGAGCCTGTCGAAGCCAACATCTCACTGCCAGATACCCTTCGACAAGCTCAGGGTGCGTAACCCCTTGCTTACTTCTTACTTCAAACTGCTTAATACTTTATCGTAAATCAGCAGCGTTTCGTGTGCCGTGTTTTCCCACTTAAACGTTTTGGCGCGTTCCAACCCGTTTTCTTTGAGTTCGGCCGCCAAATTTTCCTGCACAATAGTGGAGATAATTGCGCCCGCCATCGCCCGTTCGTTCGTTGGATCAACCGCAAAGGCAGCTTCACCAACCACTTCGGGCAGTGAAGTCGCGTTTGTGGTCACGACTGGTGTGCCGCAGGCCATCGCTTCGAGCGGCGGCAGGCCAAACCCTTCCGCCATGCTGGGGAACACAAACGTGTTTGCCTCGCGGTAGATAATCGGCTTGTGTTCTTGATCGATAAACCCAAGCCAGCGCACATAATCGGTCAATTCCAAGCGTTCAATAATCGCTTGATAATCGGGGAA